>JAUJMG010000540.1 GCA_030446955.1 Thermomicrobiales bacterium | reverse complement strand
CTCGACCTCTCGCCTTTTTAGGAGGACCTCTTCCGTGGAGAACCCGGCGCTGGACCCCACGAACCGCAATGCCCCGCTGGCGGGAGACCTTGACCGGACCCCGCCCCCCTCGTTCCTCGACCGGACGCTGGATCTCGGCGCGGTGAGCTGGGCGGCTCTGGGCTGGACCGTCGTGCTGGTGGTCGGCGTTGCGCTTCGCCTCACGAACCTAGATGTGTGGGCTTTGGCCCCGAACGAAGCAGAGCGCGCGTACGATGCCTACGCGTTGTACATCGGCCGTCCCAGCGCCCCGGGTGATCCGCTGCCGACCACCGCGCCACTCTTCCTCCTTTTGCAGTCGTTCGCGTTTTTCCTCTTTGGCGTCACCGACGCCACAGCCAGGCTGATGCCTACGCTGCTCGGACTGGCTCTGATCGGCCTCACGGCCGCGTTGGGGCCCTTTGTCGGGCGAGCGGTCGCCCTCGGGATGGCGGCTCTGGTGGCGGTCTCGCCCACCCTGGTCTATGCCTCCCGGTCAGGGGATCCAGAGATCGCTGTCGCGACGTTTGCCCTGCTGACGGTGGTGGCGTTTCTGCGAACAGGCCTCCCCGACGCCTCGAGTTCGTCGATCCGGCGCTGGGCGGCAGTCACTGGAGTGGCCGTCGGTGCCCTGCTCGCCTCCGGACCAAGTGCCGTATCGGTCCTGCTTGCGCTTCTCGTCGGCGGGGGCGCCGCGCTTGCCACGAGCCGCGGCCAGGAGAGGATGGGGGCGGTGGCACGTTCGCTCGCTGCCCTTAACGGCACGCCGGGCGCTTGGATCAGCGCCGGAGTTGGCTTGCTGGCGACACTGCTGACCCTCTTCACCCGCCTCTTCAGCGATTTCGGTGCCATCTCCGGTCTCGGCACCACCTTCTCAGACTGGGGGCGGCTGGTCGCCACCGGCTCCTCCCCCCTCGCCACGCAGTTCTTCCTGCTGGCCATTTTGCTCTACGAGGTGCTAGCGGTCGCGTTCGCCCTCGTCGCGGTCAATGGCAACGCGACTCCCAGCCGCCCGGGACATCCCAGTCGCCTGGGCTGGCCGTTCTTCGCCGGCTGGTTTGCGACTACGCTCCTGCTCTTCTCCTTCAGCGCCGGGCGGCAGCCACTTCATCTGGTCCACGTGGCCCTGCCTCTTCTGCTCCTTGGCGGTGCTGCGGTTGGGGAGCTGCTGGATGGACTCGACTGGCGCGACACGCTGCGAGGCGAGGGCGGTCTGCTCGCTCTGGCGCTGCTCGGAGCCCTGATCGGGTTGAGCGCGGCAGGCATCCTCGGAGGTCGGATCGACGAGGCTGCCTCACGAGGCCAGGCCATTGCTCAGGTGCTGTTCGTCGCGGTGCTAGTGATCGTCCCACTCACCATCGCGGTGATCGGCCTCGTCCGGGGAGAACGGGCCGCGGGCCGACCTCAGCAGCCCGCCAAGCTAGCGCTTCTGGTGTTGGGGCTCCTCCTTGGCGCCTACACCCTCCGCTCCTCGGTGATGCTCAACTTTTACAACGCCAACGAGGGGACGGAACTCCTTGCTCAGCGGACACCGACCGGCTCCATCCGGCCGATGGTTGAGGGGATGATGCGCCTCTCGCGCGACGCGACGCTTACCCGGAGCTCAGTCCGTGATGTTACGGGTGGGCGGGGCCTCTCCATCGCCCTCGACCAGCGAGTGGAGTGGCCCTTCCGTTGGTACTTTCGGGACTTCCCCGATCTGAGCGTGGTAGCGCCTGGCCAGACGGCGGCGACCACGGCCGAGGTCGTGTTCGCTCCGAGCGCGGAAGGGCTGCCGGAGTCGGGGTACACCCCTCAGGATTACCCCTACCTCAACCGCATCCCAGCCGCCTACGGCGCGCCAGATATCGGCGGCATCCTGGCCAACGTGGTCCTGCCGTCGCGGTGGCTGGACGGAATCCGTTACCTGCTCTACCGGGAACTAGAGACTCCGGCGGCGGCGGAGACGATGACCGTGGGCCTCAACCCCGAACTCTCGGCACGAAGGTTCCCGAACAGTGGTCCCTACAATCTCCTGGACCGGGCTGGAGCGGGGGCCGGACGCGGCCAGTTCAGCAATCCGCGGGGCATCACCGTTTCAGCCGACGGGGCGGTCACCTACGTGGTGGACATGGGCAACCTACGTGTCGAGCGGTTCGACGCCAACGGTGCGTTCATCGGTGCTTGGGGTGGTGAGGAAGACGCGACCATCTCGTTCGGCTTGGACCCGAACGGGCAGTTCGGGCCTACAGGCATCGCCGTTGGACCCGACGGACTCGTCTACGTCGCGGACACCTGGAACCACCGCGTCGTCGGACTGGACGAGTCCGGCGCTGTGGTCCGCGAGATTGGCCAGCCAGGAACGCTGACGAACACGGGCGACGACCCGGCTCTTGTCACCACCTCACCCGGCCTCTTCTTTGGGCCCCGAGCGGTGGCGGTTTCCGCGGACGAGATCTACGTGGTAGACACCGGCAACGAGCGAATTCAGGTCTTCGGCCTCGATGGCACCTTCCGGCGCACCTGGGGAGGCAAGGGCACGGCGCCCGACCAGCTTTCCGAGCCGGTTGGGATCGCACTCGGTCCGGATGGTCTCGTCTACGTCGCCGACTCCGGCAACGGCCGGATCAGCGTCTTCGAACCCGATGGTCGGCCGGTTGCCCAATGGCCCGTCACCGCTTGGTCCGGCCAGGCAGGAGCCTATTTCGAGCCGTACCTCACGTTCGGGGAAGATGGCCTGCTCTATGCCACGTCCAAGGGCACTGGCAGCGTCGAGGTGATCGGACCAGATGGAAGTTTGGTGGACTCGATCCGCACGATCGGAAGCGAGTCGCTCCAGGCACCGGTTGGCATTGGTCCTGGGCGTGAGGGGGCGATTCTGATCACCGACACGGAGCGTCACGCCGTCTTCCGCTACGTCCCGCCCTCCGTTACCGAAGACGCAGCGGGCACGGGAGAGCAACCCGCCGAGCAGGAGCAACCCGAGGGCTCGGATGGGGGCGATGCGCCGGGTCCGGCAGCGAGCCCAACGTCGCAGTCCCTGCCGCCCCCTCCAGGCGCGTGGTAGCCGTCGAGTATCCGACCCGGTAGATCGTCAAGTCCTGTTCCGCCTCCCCCACAATAGTGCGGGAGGCGGAGCTGCCCGCCTGGTACGAACTTTGGTTGATCGCGTGGTCTT
>JAUJMG010000539.1 GCA_030446955.1 Thermomicrobiales bacterium | reverse complement strand
TGCTCGGCGCGACGACGGCGGTCGTTACCGCCCTCGCCACCGGCGGGGTCTGGCCAGCCCGCTGCCGCGGCAAGGTCTATCCGGGGGCCACCGTCCTTGGACTCGACCTCGGCGGGGTACGCCGCGCGGAGGCAGCGACCCGATTGCGGGAGCATCTGGCTCCGTTTGAAGCGACGGCCGTCACCTACACCTGGGGGACGCGGTCCTGGACCGCCTCTGTGGCGGACCTGGGGGTGACCATCGACTACGCGGCGACCCTGGATACCGCCTGGCGTCACGGGCGGGAGGGCGGCCTGATCGGACGCTACGAGACCCTGCTCAATCCGGCAAGCCATCGGATGGCGGTGCCGCTGACGTTGGTGCTCGACGAGGGGACGCTGGAGCGCTACCTGGCCACCCTGGACCAGGAGGTCGCCCAAGCCCCGCGTGATGCTCGCCTTTTGATCGAGGGGACGGAGGCGTCGATCGCCGCGGAGCAGATCGGGCGTCGCGTGGATCGGGGCGCGGCCCGCCGTGAGACCCTGGCGGCGATCCGCGGCGCGAGCCCGGCCAAGGTCCCCCTGCGGGAGGTGCCGCTTCCGCCGTCCGTGACCGCTGCCGATCTCCAGGCGGCCCGCCGCCAGGTGGCGACGCTGCTGGGCGCCGGCGTGACCGTCACCCTCGACGAGCGATCCTGGCTGGTCTCCCCGGACGACCTCGCCCGCGCGCTGGTCCGGCCGGATGACCCGGTCACGGACCGGGCGCGCCTCGATCCGGAAGCGCTGGAGACGATCCTTGAGCCGATCGCGGCGGAGGTGAATCACCCGCCGCGGAACGCCACGGTGGCCTGGGATGGCGGGCTGTACGCCATCGACGAGGGCTACGCCGGGGTGGAGGTCGAGCTCGGGCAGCTTGGGCGGGACGTGGCGGCGGCGGCCGCTACGAAGGCGCGGCGCGTGAACCTGCCGCTGCGGTTCCTCCCGCCCGTGGTCGATGCCACGAACCTGGCGGCGCTGGGGATTGAGGGTCACCTCGCCAGCGGGTCGTCCTCCTTTGCTGGATCGTCGGCGGCCCGCGCCACCAACGTCCGGGTGGCCGCCGAGCACGTCTCGCAGACCTTGGTTCCGCCCGGCGGCACCTTTGCCTTCAACGACGCGTTGGGGCCGATTTCGCTGGCTGAGGGCTACGTCGAGGGCAAGATCATCGCCGGTGACTGGTACGCCAGCGACCTTGGCGGTGGCGTTTGCCAGGTCTCGACCACGGTCTTTCGGGCGGCGCTGCTGGCCGGGCTGCCCTTTGCCGAGTGGCATCCGCACAGCTTCCGGCTCGCGTTCTACGAGCTCGACGGATCGCCTCCCGGCATGGACGCCGCCATCTACCAACCGAACACTCCGGATGAATGGGAGCTCGACCTCGTCTTTACGAACCCGACCGAGGCCTGGCTGCTGCTCCAACTGTCGGTCACGGGGGAGACGGTGACCGCCGAGCTCTACGGCGGGCGCACCGGGTACGAGATCGAGATCGCGCCGCCGCAGCTCAGTGATCCGATTCCGGCCCCGGACCCGATCGAGCGGGCGAGCGCGGAGCTGCCGGCGGGCGCGCGGGAGCAGATCCAGGCGGCGCAACCGGGCGTCGAGGTGGTGATGACCCGGCGCGTGGTCAAGGACGGCGCCCTCCTCAGCGAGGACACGTTCGTCAGTCCCTAGCAGCCCCAGGCCAAAATCTTCCTGGTCGGCACCGGCGAGTCCTGAGCCCGTGCTCGATCCGGGCGTCGTGCGCCGCTCCTGGCGCAAGTCCTGCAACCTGGGGAAGGGTAGAGGGGTACGGTAACTAAGCCGCCGACTGCGTGGACGAGGAGGATGACGTGGCACAGCAGGAGATCTGGGATCTCTGGTATCCCAAGGCGGCCGCCCAGGGGTTGCCGTTTGCGCGCGGGCGCCTCGATGCCACGGAGGTGCTCCTCGTCCACGCCGCTCCGGCGGCCCTGGATGTCGAGGTTCGCAGGGACGACGGCGAGCTCGTGGCGCGGGGTGAGGCTCTCCCGCAAACGGCGGACCGGTCGAATGGCGCGGCTAACGGTGAGGGGCGATCGGATCGAGCGAGAGGACCTCTGGCCGGAGGAGGGTGACCTGGGGCGCCTGGTGATCCTGCCGGGCGGGGAGGTCGGTGGCCTGCAGCACTGGTGGAACGCCGAGGACGGCTCGGAGTGGCGCTGGCGGGTGGAGTTCTACAACCACCGGTAGTGGGACGCGAGGACAGCCCAAGGAGACGGGCTCTGTGGCGACGGATCAGACGCGGGACGCGCGGCAGCGGTCACTGATCATCTCATCGGGGGCGTCCTGTTGGGTCTAGGCTTAGGCGGCTTATTCGACGGGATCGTGCTCCACCAGATCTTGCAGTGGCACCACATGGTCAGCAATGAGGGGCGATGGCCGTTGACGACGGTTGCCGGCTTGAAGGCCAACACCCTCGGTGACGGCCTGTTCCACGCGGCGACCTGGATCTTCACCGTCGCCGGGGTGTTCCTCCTGTGGCGGGCGCTGAGCCGGCCCAACGGCCCCTGGTCGACGAAGCTCTTCGTCGGTCTGCTGCTGATGGGTTGAGGCACGTTCAATCTGGTGGAGGGTGTCATCGACCACCAGATTCTTCAGGTCCACCACGTGCGGGAGAACTCCAGCCACCAGGGCCTGTGGGACCTGGCCTACCTGATCTGGGGCGCCGCGATGCTCATCGGTGGCTGGCTGCTGGCGCGGGCCGGGGAGTCGGAGCAGGTGCAGGAGCAGGACGGAGAGATCACCGATCGGCGCCCGGCGTTCAACGCCCGGCGGCCGGGCAGGAGCGGGTAATCGCGACTCCCGCAGGGCCGGGGACGACGACGATCGGAAAGGGATCCCCCGTGCTGCGTGTCGCGCCCCTAGACCGGGCCATCACGGTGCTGCTGGCTGTCTCGGTGGTGAGCGTGCCGCTGACACTGACCCACAGCGTCGAGGACTTCGAGGCAGGCGTCCACCGGGACTTCGGACTGCCGCTGCTGCCGGCAGCCTTCCTGCTCTCGATCGGCTACGCCGCCCAACTCCTCGGGGCGATCCTCTCGGCCCGTGGTCACCGCCTTGGGCATCTTCTCAATCTGGTGGTCGCGCTCGTCTGGCTGGTGGGGGCCGTCACCGATCACCTCGACGACGTGCTCTTCGCCGAGGACTACCGGCGGGGGTT
>JAUJMG010000009.1:6044-30256 GCA_030446955.1 Thermomicrobiales bacterium | reverse complement strand
ACGAGCATCCAATGCCCAATGATCGAGTGTCCACCGTAGCGGGGCAACTCCACCTGTTCGCCCCACCGAGGAGCCCCTATCTTTACTCCTCGCCGACAAGGACCGGCCGGCCCCGAAGCCCGTCGGCTGGCCCGATGACGCCCTCGTCCTCCATGCGTTCGATGAGCCGCGCCGCTCGGTTGTAGCCCACCCGCAGGCGACGCTGGAGCATGGATGCGGAGGCGGTGCCGTGCTTCTGCACGATCTCCAATGCCTGTTCCATCAGCGGATCCTCACCCCCCTCCCCCGCCTCCTCCTCATTGCTGCTCGGAAGATCGAGCCACTCTTGGGCGTACTGAGGGACAGGCGCCACAGCATGCCAGTGTGACACCACGGCGTGGACATCCTTGTCCTCGATGAAAGCGCCCTGGATACGCTGCGGTTTGTACGCATCCGGCGGCAGGTAGAGCATGTCTCCCCGCCCAATGAGGCGCTCCGCCCCCGGCATGTCCAGCACCACGCGACTATCAACGTTGGAGGAGACGGCAAAGGCCACCCGTGCCGGCACATTAGCCTTGATGAGTCCGGTCAGAACATTCACCGAAGGGCGCTGCGTGGCGATGATCAGGTGGATTCCGGTGGCCCGGGCTAGCTGCGCCAGGCGGACCAGGAGTGTCTCAACCTCATCCGGCGCCGTCATCATCAAATCCGCGAGTTCGTCGATGATGACGACCAAGTAGGGGAGCTTCTCCGCATTCGGCTCATCCTCGACTTTCAGGCGATAGCCATCCAGGTTTCGGACGCCGAGCCGTGAGAAGAGGTCGTAGCGCCGCTGCATCTCCCGCAGCACGAGGCGCAGTGCCCCCACCACCTTATCCATCTCGGTCACAACCGGGCACTGAAGGTGAGGAACGCCGTTGTAGCCCGTCAACTCCACCATCTTGGGGTCGATCATCAACAGCTTGAGGTCGTCCGGAGAGCGCGTCAACAGGAACGTCGAGATGATGCCGTTGAGGCAGACGCTCTTTCCGGACCCCGTCGCTCCCGCGATCAGAAGGTGGGGCATCTTGGTCAGGTCGCCCACCACATAGCGGCCGTTGACATCCCGGCCCAGGGGAATCGGCAGCTTGTGTTTTCCGCGGGCGAACGTCGACGACTCCAGTGTCTCGCGCAAACCGACGGTCGCCACCTGTGCGTTGGGGATCTCCAGCCCGACCCTCGCCATTCCGGGCACGGGCGCCTCGATCCGCATACTGGGTGCGGCGAGCGCCAGGGCCAGGTCGTTTTGAAGCTCTGTGATCCGCCGCACTTTTATGCCGGTGCCAGGCTCAAGCGCAAACTGGGTCACTGCCGGCCCGGGATTGATCTCTCGCACCCTGGCTTCGACCTTGAAGCTCGCGAGCGTCTCTTCGATCACCTTCGCCTTGCCATCCAAGTCAGCGGCATCTGGGACGACACTATCGTAGTAAGCAAGCTGACCAAGGTCGGGCAGCGGCATCGGTTGCCCCAGCGGGGTGGGAACCGGCTTCGGCGGAGCGGTCTTTGCCGCCGGCCTATCCTCCCGTTTCGGCACGTTGATCACCCGAGGGGGGACAGGCTTGGCCGGCACGTCCAGTCGCTTCGCGCCCTGCTCCGACTCCCCGGTCGCAGCACGATGGTCCGAATCCTCGGCGTCCTCCTCGCCTGAGCTTTCCGAATCAACCTTTCTCCGCGGCCCCAGGGCGCGAAGGTCATGCTCAAAGGTGCGAAGATCGGTGTCAGCCAGGAGAAAGACGGCGACCGATCCGGCCGCGAACAGCACCAAACCGGAACCGAGCTGGCCCAGCGTGTGATGGGCCGTATCCTCCACAAACCGCCCAATGTTCCCGCCGAAGTGGGAATTAAGCTCCGTCGCTCCAAGCTGCAAGAGCCCCACCGTGGCAAGCGTGAACGCAAGCGCACCAAGGTAGTGGCGTGCCAGCAGCACGGGGCCCGGCTCGTCCCGAAAGGCGCGGATAGCCCAGAGAGCGATGAAGACGGGGACGAGGGGGGCCGCCAACCCTAACGTGGCAATCAGCGTCTCGCCCCACCACGCGACGATCGGACCGTCGCGCTCGCCGCGGCCGATTGCCCATGCGCTGATCAGAGCCATCAGCACGAGCGTGACACCCAGGATCTCGCGACGGAGCCGGTCCGACACGGCGAGGGCAGGGAAGCGGCTCCGAAGGCCGGTCCGCACTTGGTAAAGGCGCGCGCGCAATGGGAGGGTCGCTTCCTCGTTCGGGGCGCTCCGCCGGTCCTTCCCGGCCGAACTCGCCCGCCCCCTCGTCTGCGACGCCATAGCCACGGTCCCCCTCGCCCGGAACGATCCGGCGGAGCGGCGATCGAAGTGCGGGAAGCGAAGGTGTACGTGCAGCGGGTAAATCAGAGTATACACGGCTCGCAAAGGCCGCAAGGCCGAGAATTCACTGGCCAGCAGAGGCGGCAGGCTGTGGAAACAGCCGGGGTATTCCTGGCTTCGGGGCTCTCAGCCGGGGGGATGAACAGACGGGAGCGCGCAGAGCACGAGGCCGCGCAGCACTGAGCGATTATGGGGATCTTCATCGGTGGGATGGCGGGAAGGCTGCTCCGGCAGTGCGAGGCAAGCCACGGCCGCAAGACGATTTAGAAAAGCGACATCTGTTCCGCGCCGGGATCCTCGCTGGCCGCTTCACTTTCCCGGCTCTGCTCCACCTCGGCCAAGAACTTCGGTAGCTTGGCAAAATCCTCCTCGATGGCTCCACGGAGCGCCCCTTGGTGGAGGGCCGCGGCCGGGTGGTACATCGGGACAATCAAGCGCCTACCTTCGCGCTTCGGCTGGCCATGGATGCGAGAGATGCGCTCCCCCGGAAACCAGCGGGACATCGAGAACCGGCCCAGAGTAACGATGACTTCAGGATCGATTGCCGCGATCTGCCGCTCCAGGTAGGGCGCGCAGGCCGCCATCTCGTCCGGCAGCGGATCGCGATTACCGGGTGGCCGGCACTTCACCACGTTGGTGATGAAGACGTCCTCACGCTGGAGGCCTGCCTTCGCCAGCAACTCGTTCAGAAACTTGCCGGAGTTGCCGACGAAGGGCCGCCCTTGCCGATCCTCATGCCAGCCTGGACCTTCCCCGATCAGCATCACCCGCGCTTTGGGGTGTCCTTCTCCTGGCACGGCATTGGTCCGGGTACGGGCCAGCTCGCACTTAGGACAGACCTTAACCTCGGCCGCGACCTCCTCCAGCTCAATGACCGCCTGCGCCTCGCCCGCATCCTGCCCGTCCGTCACGTTGCCCCCCGGTCGCCCATCCTCGCTCACGGTCGAGTATAGCGGAGCCGTCAGAAGGCGCTCAATGAGGGCCCGCTTTGGGCCGGCGCGAATTCGGGCGGTACTGAGGGAGTCGACGGATCGGCAGCGATCGGCATCGCTGCATCGCCGAGTTCTCCGGCTACGTCGTCATCCCCACCCAGGGCCACCTCTGACATCAGCTCCCGATCCCTTAAGGCCAGGGCGCGTCGCGCAAAGTCGTGCCAAGACAAGCCGTCTTGCGGTGGTGGCAACGGCAGGATGGCTGGGTGGCCAGCGTTGCGGTAGAGCCACCGATTGAGGATGTTTGCATCGTCCACGGTGTCGTGGTCCAGGGGCCGGTTTCCGTGACGCTGAAAGCGCTCCCAGGAGCGCTCAAGACGAGCCGCTAGATCCGAAACTCCGTCCGATCGATCTGCTCGCAGTTGTGCCCAGAGTCGACCGGCGGCAACAAGCAAGACCTCCCTGGCAGCCGGATCGGCGGACGGGAGAACGAGGAGCAGCGTGTGCGTCTCAGCTGCCTCTCGCAGCTGCTTGTGCGCTCCAACCACCTGGCCGATCTGCTGAATCTCCCGCCGCAGTCTGTCCGCTCGCTCGAAGTCGAGTCGCGCGGCGGCGTCCTCCAGCCCGCGCCAGAGCCGCTCATAGAAGACCTCCTCGCGCCCGTCTAGGAACTGGACGACCTCGCGCACCAACCCCATGTAGTCATCCCGGCTGGCCCGACCAGCACAGGGGCCAAGGCAGTTCCCGAGGTCGAGCTGAATGCACGGGGATCCATAGGACCTCGCGTCCTTGAAAGAGCGTGAGCAAGTCCGGAGGGGGACGATGGCGTTGATGAGGTCCACCGTCTTGCGCGCTCCGGACTTGTTCCGAAACGGACCGAAGTAGCGCGCCCCGTCCTCCTTGCGGGCCTTGGCCAGAGTGACGCGTGGCCAGGGATTCGCCACGTCGACGCGGATGAATGGGTAGTGCTCGAACGCGCGCAACGCCGTGTTGTAGCGCGGCTGATACCACTTGATGAGCTGCGCCTCCAGCAGCAGCGCTTCTAGCTCCGACCCGACGACCTCGTAATCCACTCTGGTCATCGTTTCCAGAAGTCCGTCCATCTTCCGGGTGTACCCAAGAGGTTGAGAGTAGTACGACGCCACGCGATCCCGCAGGTTTTTGGCCTTGCCAACGTAGATCACGTGGTCGTGCTCGTCTCGCATTAAATAGACGCCGGGCAACTTCGGGATACCGGTCAGGAGCGAGCGATCCAGCACCGCCCGGCCGCGTCCCACGCCATCCCTCGGCCGGCGAGTCGCTGAGCCGGCCAGCGCCTTGATCTCGCCCAGGGAAGCCTTGCCCTGCGCGCGGGCCGCTTCGGCCAGCCGGAGCGCCACCTGCGCGGTCAATTGGGCATCACCGCCCGCCCGGTGCACGTGGCGCGGGTTGAGCCCTACGGCCAGCGCGACGTTGTCGAGGCTTGGTTTGCGGATCTTCGAGAGAACGCGGGTCGCGAGCCCGAGGGTGTCAACCCGCTCATTGATGAGGGGCGGCTTGCCCAGACGCTTCAGTTCGGCGTTGACAAAGGAGATGTCGAACCCCACGTTGTGCCCGACGATGAGGGAAGAGCCGAGGAACGCCATGACCTCCTCGGCCACCTCGGAGAAGCGCGGTGCATCAGCCACGTGGGCGTCTGTGATGCCGGTCAGATCCGAGATGTACCTAGGTATCCGCTTGTCGGGATTGCACAACGTCTCGAAGCGCTCGACCTCCGTTCCGTCCCGGTAGCGAATCGCGGCCAACTCGATGATCCGCTGGTGAAGCGGCTTCAAGCCGGTCGTCTCCACGTCCAGAACAACGAACTCGGCCAGCAGCGGAGAATCAGGAGGGGCAACGACCTCGGCAAGCGTCCAGTACCCGTCGTCACGGCGGGTCAGTCCATCGCCGCGTCCGAGGACCGAACGCAGCAACGGACCCCACAGTGCCGTGGAGCCCGTATTGCCAAAGACGTGCGCGATCAGCAGATCCTCGTGAGCCGAACCCCCTTTTCCGTGCACAAACGCGACTGCCCGCTGGGAGAGGAACGCATAGCGGTCCTGCTCCCGCACCCGGGACGCCGGTTGCTCCTCGCCAGTGGTAGTAGGCGGGTTGATTGCGCTCACGGGGCGCTCCTCGCGCGACCCTCCACCCTCCAGCGAGGTATCCGGCCGTGCTACACTGGACCAGAACGTACGTTCACCCCTCTTCCGCAAGCTATACCATACCCTGCGACAGGAGTCCGTAGCGAGATGGGCGACGACGCCATTCAGCGGCGCCTCGACAACCTCCGGCGAGAGATCGATCGGGCCAACTACGAATACTTCGTGCTCGACCAGCCCTCATTGACGGATGCCGAGTACGATGCCCTGATGCGGGAACTGCGGGATTTGGAGGTGGCCCACCCGGAACTGGCGTCGCCAGAGTCCCCCACCCAGCGCGTCGGTGCCACGCCGCAGGCAGGCTTCGCCGAGATCCAACACCCCCTCCCGATGCTCTCCTTGAGCAACGTCTACAACGAGGAAGAGTTGCGGGCCTGGGCGCAGCGAGCCAGCCGTTTCGCCGGCGGCTCCGATCTCACGTTCGTCGCCGAGCCGAAGATCGACGGTCTCGCCGTGGCGCTCACCTATGTCGATGGGGTCTTCGATCACGGCGCGACCCGAGGCGACGGATTCAGAGGGGACGATATCACCCAAAACCTCCGCACCATCCGCTCCATCCCGCTACGCCTCGTTGCCGTATCCGGCGCACCGCTACCGCGAGTGCTGGAAGTCCGAGGCGAGGTTTACATGCGGAAGCCGGATTTCGAGCTCCTCAACGCCAGGATCGCCGAGAGTGGCGGCAAACTCTTCATGAATCCCCGCAACGCCGCCGCGGGCTCACTCCGGCAGAAGGACACCCGGATTACGGCCAGCCGCCCGTTGCGCCTCTTTGTCTACGGCTTGGGCTACACGGAGGGCGGAGAAGCACCGAGCAGCCATTGGGAGGCGTTGGAATTCCTCCGGTCTGTCGGGTTCGCGCCCTCGCCGGACGCCAAGCGGTGCGGCTCCGTCGAGGAGGTCTGGGCGGAATGCGAGCGCTGGCAGGCCCGTCGCGACACCCTGGACTTCGAAGCCGACGGTGTGGTCGTCAAGGTGGACGATGTCCGGCTCCAGGAGGAGATCGGGTATGTCGCGCGCGAGCCGCGTTGGGCCACCGCCTACAAATTCCCACCCACGCAGGCCACCTCGGTCATCAAAGACATCACCATCAACGTCAGCCGGACAGGGGCGCTCAACCCGCTCGCTATGCTGGAACCGGTCAACATCGGCGGTGTGGTCGTCCAGCGGGCGGCTCTCTTCAACGAGGACGAGATTGCCCGCAAGGACATCCGCGTCAGGGACACCGTCGTAGTCGAGCGCCGCGGGGACGTGATCCCCTACGTGGTGAAGGTAATCGAAGAGCGACGGGACAGCTCCCAGGTCCCGTTCGCCATGCTGGCGACCTGCCCAGCCTGCGGTACCCCGACCCATAGGGCCGAGGGCGAAGCGATGCGCTACTGCCCCAACGTTGCCTGCCCGGCGCAGCTGCGGGAGAAAGTTCACCACTTCGTCTCCCGCAATGCGATGGACATCGTTGGCCTGGGCGAGAAGCTGGCCGACCGCTTCGTGGACCTTGGTCTCATCCACGACGTGGCCGACCTCTACAGGCTGGACTGGGACGAGATCGCAGCTCTGGAGCGGCTCGGTGAACAGAGCGCCGCGAACCTGCGAGCTTCCGTCGAAGCGAGCAAGAACCGGCCCCTCGCGCGGCTGATCAACGCCCTCGGCATTCGCCATGTCGGCGAGCGAACTGCAAGCCTCCTGTCGGACCGCTTCGGCTCCCTCGACGCGCTGATGAAGGCGCCCGTGGAGGAGGTGAACGCCGTCGGCGGCATCGGACGGGTGCTGGCCGAGAGCGTCGTTGACTTCTTCCAAGAACCGCGAAACCAGGAGGTGATCGCTAAGCTGAAGCAGGCTGGCGTCCGCACGGCGGACGACCGAAGCTCCGGCGGAAATGGCTTTTCTCACCTCTCCGGCAAGACCTTTGTCCTCACGGGCCGCCTCGCATCCCTGACTCGACCGCAGGCAGAAGAGCGGCTTCGGCAGGCCGGAGCCACGGTGAGCGGGTCGGTGTCGAAGAAGACATCGTTCCTGGTGGCCGGCGAGGAGGCCGGGAGCAAGGCGGACCGGGCCCGTGATCTGAAGGTGCCGATCATCGACGAGGCGGAGATGCTCCGCATGCTGAACGGAGCGGACGCAACCGCTTCCGAAGAGATCGGGAGCACGGATGGTGCCGCCGCCGAGGTCGTGCTACCCTAGCGTCCGTTCGCCTCCGGCGGGTGGCGCCTGGACCAGGGTCAGAGGGAGACAGGATGAGCGGCTACACGTTGCCGTCGCGCGAGGAAGACCCAGTCCACACGGTCCGCACGATCGCCCGCATCGCCCAGATGCTGATCGAGTTGCGCGACGAATATGTCCACCGCCCGCGTGCGGACATCCTCCAGCAGATCGATCAACGCCTCGATGATCTGCTTGCTCAGCGCGACGAGCTGAAGCACCGGATGGCTCACGCCGCCCGAAACGACGAGTAGAGGGACACTGTCCGCTTCCGTCCTATGAGGGCCGACACGTCTCGTCAGACGCCCGGGTTCTGCCATTGACGGAGGCACCATAGGGCGCCGCTTTCGGACGAGGGTCGGCAGCTACAGCCTATGAGGAGGCGGTGGTCGTCCCCGGCTTAACCAGCGGGATCCCCTCGGCGCACAGCGGGCACCCTTCCGCATCCCAAGTTGCTACGTCGAGCGTTGTCAGGGCAACCAGCGGCACCTCGAACGTCACCCGGCCTCCACTCCGGTCGACCAGCACCGCCACCGCGACGATGTCGACGGGTTGCGCCGCGAGCGCTGCGAGTGTTTCCCGCACCGAGCCTCCAGTGGTCAGGATGTCGTCGACGACAAGGACACGCTGACCAGGAGAGAATGTCGTCCCTCGCCGGAACTCACGGCCTGACACCCCGTCGCTGCGCCGCTCGGCGTAGGCGGCCGCAACGCCGAGTTGCCGCGCGACTTCAAACGCCAGGATGACCCCGCCTGTGGTTGGCCCAACCACCACGTCAACTCGCTCGCCCCGAACCTGATCGGCAACCTCCCGGCAGACATCGGAAGTCGCGGACGGCTGCCGCAGCAAATCGAATTTCTCGACGTAGCGATCGCTGTGGCGACCAGAGGCCAGGAGGAAGTGCCCGTCCTTCAAGGCGCCGACGGACCGCAGCCGTTGGAGGAGAGCGTTTGCGTCTGACAAGGGCGTTCCAGGGATCATCATGATGGGGCGATTTGAATCCTGGCTCGGATCCACTCGGCCGAAGGAGGACGACGTGACCTGGCTAGCGCCGCACAATATACGGCGCGAAGAAGGGGAGGCCCAGGACCGCGTAGAGCGGGAACAGTTCCGCTCCCTCCAGCCAGATAGCAAACCTCATCCCGCCGCGACCGCCGCAGCAAAGTCGATTTCCACGTCGGCTTCCGTGGCTGCCCGCCTCGACGGCAGCCCGGCCGGCAGTGCCGCCCCGACGATTTCCTGCACGCTTCCGACTCCCTGGCTCGACAGCCATTCCCCCAGGTCGTCGATGAGGCGGATCAGCATGCCGGGTTGCGCGAAGACGGCGGTTCCAACCTGGACCGCGCTTGCCCCCGCAAAGAAGAACTCCAGCGCATCGTCCAGCCCCATGATGCCGCCCATTCCGACGACCGGAATTTGCACCGCGGCGGCAACCTGGTAGACCATCCGGAGCGCGATCGGCTTCACCGCCGGGCCGGAGAGACCGCCCGTGGCGTTGGCCAGGACCGGCCGTCGTGTCCGGACGTCGATGGCCATTCCGACAAGGGTATTGATCATCGAGACGGCATCCGCCCCGGCATCCTCAACCGCCAGCGCGACCGAAACGACGTCCACCGCGCCGGGGCTGAGCTTAACCATCATGGGCAGAGTGGTCGCCGCGCGCACCGCCCGGGTCACGTCCGCGGACATTGCGGCGTCCCAACCGAAGCAGTAGCCGCCGGCGGCGATGTTGGGGCAGGAGATGTTAACCTCGATGCCTGCCACTCCCGGCAGCTCGTCCAGGATCCGGGCCATCATCGCGTAATCCTCGACCGACTCGGCCGAGATGTTGACGATGGCGGGCACTTTCCAGGCGTCCCAGATCTTCGGGTACTTCTTGACAAAGCCGCGGATACCGGGGTTCTGAAGGCCGATGGCGTTGAGCATCCCGGCGGGAGTTTCGGTGATCCGTGGCATCCGGTTCCCGGACCGCGGCTTCGGCGTGATCCCCTTGCTCACGAACGCGCCCAGTCGCTGGACATCCATCACTCCGGCATACTCGAGCCCGTACCCGAAGCAGCCGGACGCCGCGATCACCGGATTCGCCAGGACCAACTCTCGCGGATTCCCGGGGGCGAGGTCGACGGCAAGTGAGGGCGCGGCCATCAGCGGTCGGCCTTCCGTCTCACTGCGTGGCGGCAGTGAGAGGTTCTCAGACGTGATAGATCCGACGGCGCCCTCACCAGATCACCTCGTCCATGTCGTAGATCGGGCCCTGGACGCAGGAGGTCTGCATTCCGTGCTTCGTCTCGACGACGCAGCCGAGACACGCCCCGAGCCCGCAGGCCATCGTCCGCTCAACGGAGACCTGGATGCGCGGTTTCCCGCCGAGGCGGTGGGCGCTCGACACGCTGCGCAACGAACGGAACATGGGCTCCGGACCACAGGCAAAAACCTGGTCCGCCCAGCGAAGGTACTCCGGAACCAAATCGGTCACGAACCCCCGGTGGCCCTTGCTGCCATCGTCGGTCGCGACCCCGTATTCGACATCGCTTGGAAGGTAGGAGGTCGGTAGGAGCGCATCAGCGTCGGCGGCGCCCATCAGATAGGTGACGTTCCGCCCATCGGCGAGCGCGTGGTCCGTCAGCATCACGAGCGGAGCCGCGCCGACCCCGCCGGCCACCATCAGTAAGTTGCGACTCCGCGGGTGAATGTGAAAAGCGTTCCCCAGCGGTCCCAGGACATCCAGGATCGTGTCGACGGGACGGGAGGCCAGCCAGGCGCTCCCCCGCCCGTAGGGGCGAACGAGCAGCTGCATCGTCTCGGTCCGAGAGTCGGCGCGGAAAATGGAGTAGGGCCGGCGGAGGAGTGGGTCGTAGGAGCCCTCGACCCGGCACAGCACGTCAACGAACTGGCCGGCGCGGAGGCTCCCTGCCATGCCGGGCGGGAGCGAGAGGGTGAGGAGAGCGGAATCGCCCATCACCGGTTCGACGGCCAGAATCCGGCTGTCGAACTCCCGCGCTCGCACCACGACGCCGCCCGCCCCTACCAAGTCCACGTCGAGAATCGGGTCCAGTTCGACCATCCGGTGTCCTGTCCTTCGGTGATTCGTCTCGGTTGGCGCGACAGGCGCGATGAAACTCCGCGGTTCTGCGCTGACATCGCCCCTAATAGCCGAAACCGTGCCGCCGATAGGCCGGCATCGGCTGGACAGTATAGACGGACCCTGCTGACACCATGGCATCCGTCATCGCCCGGGCGGTGTCGATGGAGGTGATGCAGGGGATGCCCCGCTCCACGGCCGCCCGCCGAATCTGGAGCCCGTCCAGGACTTCCTTGTCCGCAGGTCCCGGCGTGTTGATGACCCCGTCAACGGTCCCCTGGAGGATGACGTCCAACATGTCCGGGCTGCCCCGGCCAATCCGCTTCGTGACCATCTGGACCGGCATCCCGTGCCGCTCGATCAAAGCCGCCGTGCCCTCGGTCGCGTAGAGCTTGTAGCCCATCCGCACGAGGTGCCCGATCATTTCGACCGCGTCCGCCTTGTCCTCGTCCGCCAGCGTTAGCAAGATAGACCCGCGGGGCGGCAGGGCCAACCCGGCCGCGAGCAATGCCTTGAAGAAGGCCGGCTCGAAGGATCGGTCGATGCCCATCACCTCGCCGGTGGACTTCATCTCCGGCCCGAGGTGGACCTCCACGCCGCGCAGCTTGGCCATCGAGAAGACGGGCGCCTTGACCGCCACCAGGGGCTGGCGTGGCCAGAGTCCGCCCGCGTACCCCTGCTCCGCCAGCGACCGGCCGAGCATCACCCCTGTAGCCAGCTTCACCATCGGGACGCCGGTGGCCTTGCTCAGGAAGGGCACGGTCCTCGACGAGCGGGGATTGACCTCCAGCACGTAGATCCGGCCGCCGTGGATGACGTACTGGATGTTGATCAGGCCACGGGCGCCGATCGCGAGGGAGATCCGGGTGGTGTAGTCCACGATCGTCTCGATCTCGGCGGGGAAGAGGTTGATGCCCGGGTAGACCGCGAACGAATCGCCGGAATGCACGCCGGCCCGCTCGATGTGCTCCATGACCCCCGGAATCAGGACGCTCTCGCCGTCGCAGACCGCGTCGACCTCGACCTCCTTGCCCAGGAGGTACTTGTCGACCAGCACGGGATGCTCCGGGGTCAAACTCGCCGCGTTGCGGATGTAGCGGGCCAGGTGGTCCGCACCGTAAACCACCTCCATCGCCCGCCCGCCCAGCACGTAGGATGGCCGCACCAGCACGGGATAGCCGACCCGGTTGGCGACCTCCTCGGCGTCGGCGAGGGAGGTCACGGCCGCGCCGGGCGGCTGGGGAATGCCAAGACCGCGCAGGAACGCCTCGAAGCGATAGCGATCCTCGGCCAGGTCGATGGAGTCCAGGGAACTGCCCCAGATGGCCGCGCCGTCCGCCGCCAGCGGCGCCGCGAGATTGATTGCGGTCTGTCCACCGAACTGCACGATGACTGGCGGCGCTTCCCCTCCGGCACCGTTTCCGCCCGTCTCGTGGCGCAGGATCTCGCCGACGCTCTCAGCATCGAGCGGTTCGAAGTAGAGGCGATCGGACGCATCGAAGTCCGTCGAGACCGTCTCGGGGTTGGAGTTGACCATGATCGAGGCGACACCCGCCTCGTGCAGCGCCCGCGCCGCCTGCACCGAGCAGTAGTCGAACTCGATCCCCTGCCCGATCCGGATCGGCCCGGACCCGACCACCAACGCCCGTTTCCCGGGAATCGGCGTTGCCTCGTCCTCCTCCTCGTAGGTCGCGTAGAAGTAGGGCGTCGCGGCAGCAAACTCGCCCGCGCACGTGTCAACCATCTTGTAGACCGGAGCCATCCCGAGACGGTCGCGAAACGCACGCACGCGGCCGTCGGACTGGCCCGAGAGCCGTCCGATTTGCGCGTCGGAGAAGCCGGACCGCTTGGCGGTCCAGAGCAGATCCCCGTCGAGGTCGTCGCTCGCCAACCGCCGCTCCAGATCAACCAGGCCTTGCAGCTTGTCCAGGAACCAGGGGTCGATCCGGCTCAGCTCGTGCAGGCGCTCCGGCGTCTGACCGCGCCGCAACGCCGCCATCAGGGCCCAAAGGCGAAGGTCGTTCGGGCGCGCGATCAGGTCCTCGATCACCGCGTCGGTCCAGGAGGGGTCTTCCCACCCGAGGTCCTTGGCGTTCGTCTCCAGGGAGCGCACGGCCTTCTGGAGCGCGCCCTCGAAGGAGCGGTCGATCGCCATCACCTCGCCGGTGGCCTTCATCTGGGTGCCGATGGTGCGTTCGGCCCGGGCGAACTTGTCGAACGGCCAGCGGGGAATCTTGACCACCGCGTAGTCGAGCGCGGGCTCGAACGCCGCCGTCGTCTCCCCAGTCACCGCGTTGGTCAGCTCGTCGAGGCGGCGCCCAATCGCGATCTTGGCGGACATGCGGGCAATCGGGTACCCGGTGGCCTTGGAGGCGAGCGCCGACGAACGGCTCACCCGCGGATTGACCTCGATCACGGAGTAGGCCATCGAATGCGGGTCCAACGCGTACTGGACGTTGCAGCCGCCCTCGATGCCTAGCGCTCGGATGATGCGCAACGCCGAGGAGCGCAGCATCTGGTACTCGCGATCGGAGAGCGTCTGGGAGGGCGCCACGACGATGCTGTCCCCCGTGTGGACCCCCATCGGGTCCAGGTTCTCCATGTTGCAGATCGTGATGCAGGTATCCGCGGCGTCCCGCATCACCTCGTACTCGATCTCTTTCCAGCCCAGCAGTGACCGCTCCAGCAGAACCTGGCCAATTGGGCTGGCGGAGATACCGCCGGTCACGATCCGGTCCAACTCCTCCGGCGTGTGCGCCACCCCGCCGCCGGTGCCTCCAAGGGTGAACGCCGGCCGAATCACGAGCGGCAGCGGCACCTCTTTGACAAACGCCCGCGCCTCCTCCAGGGTGGTGACGATGGTGCTGGCGACGGTGGGCTCTCCCAGCTTGTCCAACAACTCCTTGAACAGCGCCCGATCTTCCGCCCGCTCAATGGCCTCCAGCGGGGTCCCCAGCAGTCGCACACCGTACCGCTCCAGGATGCCCAGCCGGGCCACCTGAACGGCGAGGTTAAGGCCGGTCTGTCCGCCCAGGGTCGGCAGCAGGCCGTCCGGCCGCTCGCGCTGGATCACCCGGCGGATCACGTCCGGCGTCAGCGGCTCGATGTAGACGGCGTCGGCGATGTCCTCGTCCGTCATGATCGTGGCGGGGTTGGAGTTGACAAGGATGGTGCGGATCCCCTCTTCCCGGAGGGCGCGGCAGGCCTGGGTGCCGGCGTAGTCGAACTCCGCCGCCTGGCCGATCACGATCGGGCCGGAGCCGAGCACGAGCACGCTGCGGACGGGGACCTGGGGGGTTGTTGCCGGATTCACCACCTACGCCGCTCCCGGCCGCTCGGCCTGACTGCGCGAGATCATCCCGAGGAACTCGTCGAAGAGGACGCCGTTGTCCATGGGCCCGGGCGACGCTTCGGGGTGAAACTGGACTGAGAGCACCGGCAGGCGGTGATGAGTCAGGCCCTCCACGGAGCCATCGTTGAGGTTGACGAGGGCGACCTCCCAGTCCTGATCCGTGGGCACCGTCTCCGGATCGACGCGGTAGCTGTGATTCTGGGCCGTGATCGTCACCCGCCCGTTCCGCCGATCGCGGACCGGATGGTTCCCGCCGCGGTGCCCAAACTTGAGCTTGCTCGTCTCCGCGCCGATCGCCCGGGCCAGGAGCTGGTGCCCGAGGCAGATGCCGAAGTAGGGCGTCTGGTTGGCAAGCACCGAGCGGACGACATCCAGGCCCGCATTGAGATTCGCCGGATCGCCGGGTCCGGGAGAGACCACGACACCGTCCGGGCGCAGGGCCGCGATCTCGGCGTACGGGGTCCCGTAGGGAACGATGGTGACCCGAGCGCCGCGGGCAAGCAGGGAGCGGACGATGTTGCGCTTCACGCCGCAGTCCACGACCACGACGTGGGCGCCGTCCGCCGGGCCCAGCGTTTCGACGTCGGCCGCAAGCACCTCGCCGACAACGTCCTGCTCGGCGGGGATCGGCGCCTGGCGAGCTCGCTCGATCAACTCTTCGTCCGGCAGGGAAGCGGCGTCGTGAACGAGCACCGCCCGCGCATCTCCCACCTCGCGGATGTGACGGGTGAGGGCGCGAGTGTCCACCCCCGCGATGGCGGGAACCCGGTACCGCTTGAGGTAGGCATCCAGCGTCCCGGCAGAGCGCCAGTTGCTCGGCTGGTTGCTGTGCTCCCGCACCACCAACCCGGCGATCCAGGGCCGACGCGACTCGTCGTCCTCCGCGTTGACGCCGTAGTTGCCGATCAACGGATAGGTCATGCAGACGATCTGGCCCCGGAACGAGGGGTCGGTGCAAACCTCCTGGTAGCCAGTCATCGTCGTCGTGAAGACCGCCTCGCCGGACGCCGTGCCCGGAGCGCCGAACGCCCGGCCCCGGAAGACCCGCCCGTCGGCCAGGGCTAGCGCGGCATCGCTCGCGGGACGATAGCGCCCGGCCGGCAAAGGGCTAGGACGATTGGCTTCCCGGGTTGTTTCGTCCAGCACCGCATCACTCACGGTGGCGCTCCTCTCCCCCGACAAGGGTCAGCTTCGCCCGGCCGCGCAACTCCATGCCCAACAACGGGGTGTTGGCGCTCTTGGTCTGCAACCGCTCCGGGGTAACCACCCACCGCTCCTCCGGGTCGAACGCCACAAGGTCCGCGGTCCTGCCGGGAGCGAGATCACCGAGCGGAACCCGGAGCAACCGGGCCGGCTCCAGGCTGAGGCGCCGCACCACGTCCGTCAGGGAGAGGTGTCCGGCGCGGACAAGCGCGAGCATCAACGGCAGGGCAAACTCGAGGCCGCTCAGTCCGAACGCCGCCCGATCGTATGGGCTGCCCTGCTTTTCGGGCGAGGCGTGGGGCGCATGGTCGGTCGCAACGACGTCGAAAATCCCTTCCTGCAGCGCCGCCAAGAGCAACCAGGTGTCCTCCGGCGTCCGCAACGGCGGATTGACTTTCGTATCCGGATCTCCGGCGGGCGCAGGAGTGCCCGCAGGCTCGTCAACGTTGAGGAGCGTGCGCTCCCCCACCACCCAGCCGTCACTCATCGCCAGGTGGTGGGGCATGACCTCCGCGGTCACCCGCACGCCGTCGGCTTTGGCGCGCCGCACGAGGTCGATCCCGCGCCCGGTGCTGACGTGGCAGACGTGGAGCCAGCCGCGGGTCAGCCGCGCCAGCATCAGATCCCGGGCAACGATGATCTCCTCGGCCTCGGCCGGAATCCCGGGAATACCGAGGCGCTCGGAGACGCCCCCCTCGTGCATTGCGCCGACCGCCAGGGCCTTGTCCTCGCAGTGGACCATCACGGGGCGGTTCAGGTCCCGGCTCGCCTCCAGCGCCCGGCGCATGATCGCGCTGTCGGCCGTCGTGTCGCCGTCGTCAGAGAATCCCACCGCCCCGGCCGCCGCCAGCGCCGCGAAATCGACCGCCTCCCGCCCCTCGCGGCCCTTGGTGATAGCGGCGACGGGATGCACCCGGACCCGCCCGTCCCGCCTCACCCTCGCCTTCAGGTCCTCCAGAACCTCGACGCTGTCAAGCGCCGGCCGGGTGTTGGGCATGCAGCAGATGGTGGTGAACCCGCCCGCCGCCGCAGCCGCCGTCCCTGTCGCGATCGTCTCCTTGGCTTCGAAACCCGGCTCCCGCAGGTGGACGTGGACATCGATCAGGCCCGGCGCAACCACGAGTCCGGTAGCGTCGAAGACATCGGCCCCAACCGGGGCCGAGAGTGACGGACCGACCTCCGCAACCATTCCGTCCCGCACGAGCACATCGGCAAGGTCATCACGCCCGTTCGCGGGATCGACGACATGGCCGCCTCGCACCAGGATGCTGCGAGGGCTCATGCCATCTTCTCCCGAGTACGGGCAGCACAAAAAAAAGGCCCCGTGGCCCGGGACGGACCAGGAGGCGCGCTCACACTCGTGTGAATCAGTGGCTGCGGCAAGAACACCCATTCCCTCGTCTGTTTCTTCGGCCACGAAAGTATAGGCCGCGTGGAGGTGGCCGGTCAATCTAAACGTGCCACCGGGTTCGGCCGGTGAGCTGTCACTGACCTCGCCCCCGCCAACTCAATCGTCACCCAGGCTTTCGTTCCTGGGACCCATCCCGCGGAATCACGTGCTTTCCGACACGTCCCAAGGAATTCTGCCGGTCTTGCGCACATTGGAGACTATGGCAAAATTCGAAAAAGGGCGAACGCAACCAGTATCTGAGGCAATGATCAACTCACGCAAGAGGAAGGATGGATCCTCTTGCGTGGCCAATCCCGAAGGGAGGTGAGCGAGGGTTCCACGACCCGGCACCCGCGGGACGGCTGAGGGGCTGCTCGGCCGCATGGGAACAGGAGGGAAGGCTGTGTTCATCACTGCCCAACGCCCCGCGCGTTGGCTCATCATGGCATCAGTGGGACTCCTCTGCCTCGCTTCGCTCCACGTACCGACAACGACGCTCGCAGACACGGATTTGGAGATCGGCGGCACCGCGGTCGTTGCCTACGCCGACGGCGATGACGTTCGCCTGCGATCCGCACCCGGTTTCGATGCCGACATCATCACCATGGTCCGTGAAGGCACAGCCGTCGCCGTGTTGGAGGGGCCAATCGAGGCGGAGGATGGGTCGCTCTGGTACAGCGTCGACGCCGATGGTACCGGCGGTTACATCGTCTCGGATTTTCTCGCCGCCGGATCAGCGGCGGCCGGAAACGAGCAGGAGGTTACTTCGTCTCCCAGCGACACGGTCGAGGTGAATAGCGGGACCTCGGCGGTGGTGCCGGCCTCCGTTGGCACAGCAACCACCACCTCAGCGCTCAATCTCCGGGCAGGTGCAAGCACCAGCGACCGCGTTCTCCTCGTCATCCCCGCCGGAAGCACCGTCTCTCTCACGGGCGACACCGCCAACGGCTTCCTCGCCGTCGTCTACAACGGTACGACTGGCTGGGCCTACGCCGCCTTCCTCGACACGGGTGACGCAGCGCCCGACCCCGACCCTGGAGGCAGCACCGGTACAGCGACGACGACAACCGCCCTCAACCTCCGGTCGGGTCCCAGCACTACGGACGCCATCATCCGGGTCCTGCCGGCGGGCGCGTCTGTAACACTTACGGGGAACAGCGCTAACGGCTTTCTTTCCATCTCTTACGACGGCGTAGCCGGATGGGCCCACGCTGCCTACCTGGATACTGGTGGCACCGATCCGGCCCCCGCTCCGGGTAGTGGAGATGGCAATGTTCACGTCATCAGTGACCTCAACCTACGTTCGGGACCAAGCACATCGAATGCTGTTTTGGCCGTCATGCCGGCGGGAAGCTTCGTCACCCTCACCGGTGACAGCGCCAACGGCTTTCTGTCGGTCTCCTTCAACGGGATCGGTGGCTGGGCGTATGCGGCCTTCCTGGACACCGGCAACAACCAACCTCCTAGCACCGGCCCTGACGCCGGAGAAGGTTCGGCGACGACCACAACGGCCCTGAATCTTCGTGGGGATCCAGGAACCGGATACCCGGTCCTTGCCGTCATACCGGGCGGAGCCAGTGTCAACACGACCGGTGATCCGCAGGACGGGTTCTATCCAATCACCTTCAGTGGTCAAGCCGGCTGGGTGGCTGGTGCATACCTCGCTTTTGGTGGCGACTCTGGCGGGAATCCCGGCGGTGGGAGTTCGGGTATCGCCTGGCCGTTCGCGGGCGGCACCTGGAGGGTGACGCAGGGCTACAACGGCTTCAGCCACTACAACGGCGGGGGCGGTTGGCAGTACTACTACTCGCTCGATCTCGCCCGTGCGGATGGTGGTACGGCGGGTCAGCCCGTCCTTTCTCCAGTCTCCGGCACGATTCGTTGGATCGATCCCAGTACTGGTGGAACGTCGATTGACATCGGCAACGGCTACGCGGTTGCCTTCTTCCACGTCACCCTCGCCGGTGGATTGGCTGCCGGTCAGTCCGTGGCTCAGGGGCAGTACATGGGGTACATCTCCGGTCCGGGCGGACAGGGCTTTGTCGGTGCCCCACACATCCATCTCACGGTCTGGCAGACGGCTGACGGTGGCAACTGGAGCCGGATCGCCGTCCCGTTCACGGGCATTAATGCCATCTCGGGCGTCGAGTTTCCCGACATTGGCGGCTGGAATCAGCACTACGGCAAACTGATCTATCCCTAGGCTGGGTAGGTCGGACAACGGCAGGTGAAACGGGCGTGCCCGTCTCACCTGCCGTTGGCGCCGTACAATCCGAGCCATGCACCACGACTCGCCGTGCCACCGTCCCGATGCCGTGGCCCACATCAATGTCATTGCTCACCGCTTGGACCAGGTCTACGGATCGCGGAGATGGCGACCTCACCTGCGGCCGCTCGACGAGTTGGTGATGACGGTCCTCTCTCAGCACACCTCCGACGTCAACACAGAGCGTGCGTTCCAATCGCTAAGAGCCAGTTTCCCCACCTGGGAAGCGGTTCGTGTCGCACCCACGAGCGCCGTGGCCGACGCCGTCCGCACTGGGGGTTTGGCGGATCGGAAGGCACCCAGAATCCAAGCGATCTTGAACGACATCTTGGCTGAGCGCGGCGTCCTTGATCTTGATCACCTCGTGGACCTCCCGCTCGCCGCCGCTCGCGACTGGCTGCTCCAACTCAACGGCGTAGGTCCGAAGACGGCTGCGTGCGTCCTGCTGTTCAGTCTTGGTCGTCCGGCGCTCCCCGTCGATACCCACGTCCATCGCGTGGCGAAGCGCCTGGGTTTGATCGGGTCCGCTGTCGGTGCGGAAGCGGCGCACGCGCTGCTGGAAGCGGACCTTGGCGCAGACCGTGACCGGGTTTACGCTTTCCACGTCAACATGATTGCCCACGGCCGGGCCGTGTGCACCGCCCGGCGCCCGTTCTGCGAACGGTGCCCGCTTAAGGACTGCTGTGCCTTCTATGCCCATGTCGCCACCCCCAGCCCAACTTCCCCACCTCTGCCACCCGACGGCTCGTGAAACGACGCTCTACTTGGTGCGGCACGGCCAGACAGACAGCAACGTCCGTGGCATCTTGCACGGCTCAACCGACGTGCCCTTGGATGCGCACGGGCTTCGTCAAGCCCGATGCGTCGCCGATCACATCGCCGCCAATGTCACGGTCGACGCGCTTCTCTCCAGCCCGCTCACCCGTGCCCTCACCACAGCGCGCTTCATCAGCACCCGAATCGGGATCGAGCCGATCCCCGTGCCGGAATTGGTGGAGATGGATTTCGGCGCCTTGGAGGGGCTGACGGTCGAACGTATTGAGGCAGAGCATCCGGAGATCGCCCGCCGCATGCGTGACTTCGCCGACGACGATTTGGCCTGGCCCGGGGGGGAGTCGCGGTCGGGGTTCCACCGCCGCGTCCTGGCGGCGTTTGAAGCCATTTTGGCGGAGAACGCGTCCCGCACCGTGATTGTAGTGGCGCACGGGGGCGTCATCGGGTCCTACCTTGCCCAGATCCACGGCATTTCCCCCAACGATTGGGAGGCGTATCACCTGGGCAACTGCAGCCTGACCCATCTCCACGTTACGGCAGATCACACCATGGTCCATCGCATCAACGATCAGACCCACCTCGACCTGCTTTATGAGTTGGACCAGACGGAGAGTGCACCTTGCCGACACTGACAGTACTTGGCGGCAGCGCCGCAGGGGCGGGGACGGGACGAGGTTGCTCCGGCTACTTGATCGTGACGGACGAAGCAACCTTCGTCCTCGACCTCGGCCCAGGCACGCTGACCGAACTGCGTCGCCACACGGACTTCCGAACCCTGGACGCCGTGGTTGTCTCGCACCTCCACGTCGATCACGTCCTCGATCTCATTGCGCTCCGGTTCGCCCTTGCCTACAACCCCGTCCGCCCTCCGGGGCTGATCCCTTTGCGCCTACCGCCCGGAGGTGAAGCGTTCCTCGATCGGGTCGCCGAAGCGTTTGCGGAGCCAGGCAAGGCCGCAGCGTTCTTTCCCGATGTCTTCGATATCGTTGAGTACGATCCCACGGCCGCCCTCACGATTGGGGACGCGCGCCTTACCTTCGCGCCCACCGTGCATTACGTGCCCTGCTGGGCCATCAGAATCGCCGACCCGGGTGGCGGCCGTGACCTTGTCTACACGGCAGATACGGGTCCAGCCGCCGATCTCGCCGCTTTTGTCGCCGGCTGCGGCGTCATGGTGGCAGAGTCGACGGCGCTTGAGCCATCGGAAGAACCATTTGGGAGCCGCGGCCACTTGACGGCTGAGGAAGCTGCTCGCCTCGCGAACTCGGCGGGCGCGGAGACATTAGTCCTCACCCATCTTTGGGAGGAACTGGGAGTCGAGCGGTATGGTGGGCAGGCCAAGGAGCACTTCCGGGGCGACATCAAACTGGCTGAACCGGGGCTGACCCTCGCGTGGTGAGGTCGTCCAGCCACCGGTCGACCGTCGTCGAACTGCCGCATGGCTGACGGAGTCCTCCACGACATCGAGGGCATCTCCGCCGGCCACTGGACCAATACGCCAGGTCAGACCGGTTGCACTGTCATCCTCTTCGAGCGTCCGGCGCTCGCCGCGGTTGACGTTCGCGGTGCAGCGCCCGGCACCCGGGAAACAGACCTGCTGCGTTCAGATCGGCTGGTGCGACGAGTCGATGCCTTGCTCCTCTCCGGGGGCAGCGCGTTCGGCTTGGCCGCTGCCGACGGCGTGGTCCGCTTCCTCCGTGAACGGGGACGGGGGTTTCCGACGCCGACAGGCCCGGTCCCGATCGTCCCCGCCGCCGTGATCTACGACCTCGCGGTCGGGGCGGCGATCGCACCTGGACTCGCCGAAGGCTACGCAGCGTGTCAAGCGGCAGGGCCGCTAACCGCGCTGTCCCGTGGGCGTGTCGGCGCCGGTAGCGGAGCAACCATCGGCAAGATCCGCCCAGAACCGGTCCAGCGAGGCGGGGTAGGCGTTGGCCACATTGGCTGGAAGGGTGGATCGGTGACGGCAATTGCCGTGGTCAACGCATTCGGGGAGATCGCTGACCAAACCACCGTACACCGGGAGAACGGGGCAGCGGCTCTACGCTCAGATCCGAGGATCGACGTTATCGCAACAGGGGGAGTTGAAGCAACGCTCGGCACGGCAACGACCTTGGCCGTTATCCTGGTTGATGCTCCAAGCGACCACGCGACACTGATGCGATGCGCTGCGTCGGCCCACGACGGCTTCGCACGCATCATCCGCCCCTGCCACACCCTCTTCGACGGCGACCTCGTCTTCGCCGCCGCTATGGTCGAAGGCACCCCCACGACAACCGAGTCGCTCAGAATCTCGCTGGCAACCGAGGTGGCGGTGGAACGTGCCATCCTCGATGCGGTTGCAGCGGCAGCAGCGCCTACCTGAGACCGCAACCTTCCATAGCGGTGCCGGGGTGTCACCCGCATTGGTCTACTCGGTGCTAGACTGCTCAAGCGGAGGCAAGACGCCCGGCTCAGGGCGCCATGTGGACCCACCCCCAACCCACGTGCCACCGCCCCGCGATGGGAAGCGTTCGGACCTGAGCAGGCGTCGAGCCCTCTCCTCTAGGTGACCCGCGATGCGAACGCCAACGTTGTCGCCGTCATTCACGCTGTCGACCGCCGGTTCATCGCTCATCACTGCGACCGCCCTGCCTGCCATCACTGTGATGTCTCAGTTAGAGGGGCTGGACCTAGCCCTCTCCCAGGGCTCGCTGGGCCTCCGACCTGAGCATCTGGCAACCCGAGCGGCCGCGGCCGGAGTATCCATTCGCTCTGTCTGGTTAGCCCCGCCAAGGTCGCCTCACCTGGAAGGGCGGGGGGTCGGGCAACGGGGACAACAGGTATGGGCGCTCGTCAGCGCCGGCTCCGTGGATACGGTTGTCGTGGAGCGGACGAAGCACGGCCGGGCGGGGATGGCGGGAGCAGCCTCCCTAGATATCGCCCGCATCCGTCCGTTGGTCCCGTCGAAAACCCAAATCGCCATCGGACTCCAGTCGCACGACCTGGAGGGGAACAGAGCCCACCTCATCGCGTTGGCGGCGCTCCGCCGATATGCTGAGGAGTGGGACTTCCAACTGGCGTTGGATTTGTCCGGACGAGTCGACCCAAACTGGGAAGTCGAAGCGGCTCTGATGCGCCTGCTACCCCGCTTGAAGATCGTCCGGTTGCGTTTGCCAACCTGCCCTCAGGCACAGCACGGCCTGGACCGGACGACGGCGCGGGCCATAGCCACCCTCACGGACCTCCGCTTCAGGGGGACCATCGCCATCGTGCCCTCAGTGAGGATGTGGCAGCGTTGGTGGCCGCCGGCGATTGCTGAAGCAGCACAAACATCGGCTTCCGCGCTCCGCGAGCGTTTCGCGACGGTCCAGCACTCCGTGGAGTTCGAGTCCTTCCGGGAGCGACCGAATCTGCTCTAAACCGGCCACGGCGCCACCGCACGTAGCGAGTGGCAGCATCCCCAGCCGGGAGTCGCGAGCGAAGCGCATCCCGATCATGGGGACGTTCTTTCCCGCACATACGGAATCCGGTTGATCACTTGGACCTCCATGACAGCCCGCCCGTGATCAGCCCTGAAGGGGCTTCCCGGGGTGAGCCCGGGGATTCATTCCGAGGCACGGAGGGGGCCGTCGCAGGAGGGCACAACAACGGTCCAGACGGAGGCGGTAAGAGAGACAACTGGTGCTAAACAGAGAAGGAGCGGCAGGCCATTCGCCTGCCGCTCCTTCTCGGTCTCGTCACGATGAAACGCCGCCCGGCGCTGGAGGAGATGACGCCTACCGCTTGGTGTACTGAGGCGCCTTGCGGGCCCGCTTCAGACCCACCTTTTTCCGCTCCTTGGCTCGAGGGTCCCGCGTGAGGAGCTTGGCCCGCTTCAGCGTCGGTCGTAGCTCCTCGTCAAAGCGGGTCAGCGCCCGGGCAATCCCGTGGCGGGTGGCGCCCACCTGACCGGAAACTCCGCCGCCCACGACCCGGACCCGGACATCAAACCGCTCCAAGGTGTTGGTGAGACGCATCGGGAGCTGGATGTTGATCTGGTGAAGATCCCGTCCGCCGAAGTACTCCCGCGCGCTCTTCCCGTTGACGGTCACATTGCCTGTGCCAGGGTAGAGGCGGACCCGGGCAACGGCGGTCTTCCGCCGGCCCGTCCCGTAGTGGTAACGCGGCTCATTCGCTCGCTCAGCCATTCTTGCCCGTCTCCTCGCGCGCCTACTCGGCGTGCCTGGTCGCGCCCGCGCGCTCGATTGCGTCGACAGAAAGCTCCTGGGGATTTTGTCCGGCATGAGGATGCCGGGGCCCAGGGTACACCTTGAGCTTCTTCAGCTGCTGCTCCCCGAGCACGTTTCGCGGCAGCATCCCCCGCACCGCAGACTCGATGATCCGCTCAGGGTGTCGCGCCCGGACATCCCGGAGCGGAATAGCCTTGAAGCCACCGGGGTAGCCGGAGTGACGGTAGTAGTGCTTCTGGGTCTCCTTCTTGCCCGTGACCACAACCT
>JAUJMG010000009.1:3121-5944 GCA_030446955.1 Thermomicrobiales bacterium | reverse complement strand
CCGGAGTGACGGTAGTAGTGCTTCTGGGTCTCCTTCTTGCCCGTGACCACAACCTTCTCAGCGTTGACCACGATCACGAAGTCCCCGGTGTCCACATGCGGCGCGAACGACGGCTTGGTCTTGCCGCGCAACGTCTGCGCAATAACCGACGCCAACCGTCCAAGGGTCTTCCCCTCGGCGTCCACAACAAACCACTGCCGGCTCTGTTCACTCTTCTTCGGTGAGAACGTACGTCGCTCCATCGCCTCCTGCTCCCTCGCTTGCCCGGGCGAACAGACCTGGCGGTCCGCCCCTAGGGCACATCTGTCGGCTACGCCGCCTTATCGTCCACGGGGTCGGGGTCGGGTGCCTCGCCGCCGTAGCCAACCTTCCAAAGGGTGAGTCCATGAGGTGGAGCCGCGCCCCCACCCGCGCGTCGATCTCTCGACGCAAGCACTTCGTCAACCCACCCGATCGGTTGTGCTCCCCTTCCCACCTCAACCAACAGCGCCGCGACGTTCCGCACGAGACGTGGAAGGAACCCATCGGCGACGATGCGCAACTCCAGCAACTGACCAATCTGGTCACCGGGACCCCACCACGGCTGCACCGTCCGGCAGTGGCACCGAAGCACGGTGCGAACGGTGCCGCGGGGCCGATCCCGCCAATCCGACCAAGGCACGCCGGCCCCGCCACTGGCCAGGGCCGCGAGGTCATGCTGACCGATCAGCCGGGCGGCGGCCGAAGCCATCTCGCCGACGTCCAAGGGCTCCACACGCTGCCAGACCTGGTGACGCGCGAGCGGCTGGGGCGTCCCGTTCCAAATCCGGTACCGATACTCCCTCCAGGAAGCGTCGTACCGAGCATGGAAACGACCTGACCTCCGCTCGATAGCCCCTACGGCGAGGTCAGCAGCTAACCTTGCGTTCAGCGCCTTGCCAACAGCCTCGATCCCCCACACGGGTCGCGGATCCCGGCAACTCACCACCTGCCCAACGGCATGGACGCCCCGGTCGGTGCGACCGGCAAAAACCGTCTTGACTGGCTCGTGGAAGAGGTCGCTGAACGCCGCCTCCAACTCGCCCTGAACGGTCCGGGCGCCCGCCTGGAACTGGGAGCCAGCGAAACCGCTCCCGTCGTACTGGAGAACCAGTGCCAGTGCTCCACGGAACGACGGTTCCCCTGACTCTCGGCCCCGTGCCGTTGCTCTTGAGGTCGAGGTCGAATGAGGCCGATGGGTTCGATTGTCCGGTGCGTCACCTCGCTGTTTCCGCTGCATCGGCCGCACGTAGGCAACCCGGGCTACCTCCTGCTGCTCGGTTCGCGGCCGAGAGCAAGGGGCAAACAGGGAACCTTCTAGTCAACAAACTCAATCAAGGCCATCGGCGCGGCATCGCCGCGGCGCAGACCAAGCTTTGATATGCGGGTGTATCCGCCCTGGGTGGTCTCGTATCGGGGCGCGATGACATCGAACAGCTTGAGCACCGCAAGCTCGTGGTCAATCTTCGACAGAACCAGCCGCCGGTGGTACTGCGAATCGTCCCGGGCGATGGTGACAAGCTTCTCAATCACCGGCCGCAGCTCCTTGGCCTTGGCCTCGGTGGTGGTAATGCGCTCGTGAAGGATGATGGAAATCGCTAGCTGGCGCAGCAATGCCCGGCGCTGAGCCGGGTTACGCCCAAACTTGCGACCCGCACGCTGGTGCCTCATACCGTTTCGTCCTCTCCGCCCTCAGCGCCGCTCTCCCCTCCAACCCGGAGGGAGGCGATAGCCTCGGCAACTTCTTGCGTGTCAGCATCTTCACCATCCTCGTCGCCGGCCTCATCGGCATGGTCCAGATACCCGCTCCCGTCGAAGGCCGTAACCTCTCCTTCGGGCAGGTAACCAAACTCAGCGAGCTTCTCACGCAACTCGGTCAGCGACCGGGGTCCGAAGTTTCGGATGGAGAGGAGCTGGTCCGGGTCCATGGTCAGGATCTGACCGACCTTCTCGATCTGGCGACTGCGAAGCGCGTTAAGAACGCGCGGGGAAAGCCCGAGATCGGCGAGGGCCTTGTTTTGAACCTCGTCAGAAATAAACGGACTCGCTCCCGCGGCCGTATCCCGACTCTGACGGTTGAAGTCCGCAAAAATCCGGGCGTGGTCCATCAGAATCTGAGCAGAGCGCGCGAGCGCGTCATCCGGCTCGATCGTGCCGTCGGTCAAGATCTCAAAAATGAGCCGGTCGTAGTCGACCATCTGGCCGACGCGCGTGTGCTCGACGACGAAGTTCACCTTCTGGATAGGGGTAAAAATCGCGTCGATCGGAATCTCGCCAAGCGCGTAGGTCTCCTGGGCTTCGGCCGGGCGATAACCACGGTCGCGTGTCACCCAGATGTCCATGTCCAACACGCCGTCAGGCGCGTCGATGGTGGCGATAACCTGATCGGGATTGATCAGGTCGACTTCGGTCGGCCAGCTCACGTCGCCCGCGGTGACAACCCGCTCAGGCTGGCCGTCCGCACGCACGTAGAGGTGCGCCCGAACCTCACCGTTCATCTCAAGCATCCGCTTGAGCCGGATCCGCTTCAGGTTGAGGACGATTTCCGTCACGTCCTCGCGCACGCTTCCGACCGTGGAAAACTCATGCCAGACGGTGTCGATCCGTACCCGGGAGATAGCTACGCCCTCCAGGGAGCGGAGGAGGATGCGGCGCAGCGCGTTGCCCAGCGTCGTGCCGTATCCCGGCTCCAGTGGCTCAATCCTGTATCGACCGTAGTTGAGTCCGGTCTCGATAGTTTCAATGTGGAACTGCGGCTTCTCGAACAAGCGGACTCGCCTCCTCGGTGGGCGCCGGACGATCGGT
>JAUJMG010000009.1:0-3021 GCA_030446955.1 Thermomicrobiales bacterium | reverse complement strand
CTGCGGCTTCTCGAACAAGCGGACTCGCCTCCTCGGTGGGCGCCGGACGATCGGTGAAGGATGATGCCGTGCCCGATCGCGTGGTGATGAACTCCCGGCCCCCGGCCCGAAGTCTGAACGTTCGACGACGCCGGATTAGCGGCTGTAGTGCTCGACGACCAGCGCGTCGTTGAACTGCGGGACCTCGATCTGCTCCCGCAAGGGCAGCTGAAGGATCTTGCCGCTCAGCGCGTTGACGTCCATGGACATCCAGTCCGGCGCCCGTCGGGTCGCCAGCACCTCGTTGTAGTCCGTGAAGTACTCCCGCTTGCGACTTTCCGGCCGGACAGCGACAACATCGTTCGGTCGCACCAGGAACGAGGGGATATTGGTCTTGCGGCCATTGACCACGAAGTGACCATGCCGGACCAACTGCCGGGCCTGCTTCCGCGAGTCGGCGAATCCCATCCGGTAGACGACGTTGTCGAGCCGGGACTCGAGGATCTGGAGCAGGTTGTCGCCCGTAACGCCGCCGCGGCGAGCCGCCTCAGCGTAGTGGCGGTGGAACTGCGTCTCCAGGATGCCGTAGAACCGGCGCACCTTCTGCTTCTCCCGCAGCTGGAGGCCGTACTCCGAGGGCCGCCGGGTGCGGCGCTGGCCGTGCTGGCCGGGCGGGAAGTTGCGCGCCGGCGCCCGCTGCACGATCGGGCACTTCGGGCTGTCGCAGCGCGACCCCTTCAAGTAAAGCTTCATACCCTCACGCCGGCAGAGCCGGCAGACTGGGCCCGTATACCTCGCCATTGCTCGATGCTTCCTCCTAGATGAGCTCTCAGCTATCAGCGATTCGCAGTCAGCTTTCAGCTCGCGACTGTCGCCTGGGCACAACCCAGCGAAAGCCGGCGGCAGTTTGCCGCCGGCACATTGATCGATTAGACCCGGCGGCGCTTCGGCGGCCGGCACCCGTTGTGGGGAATCGGGGTGGTGTCCGTAATGGAAACCACCATCACTCCGCTGGTCTGGAGGGAGCGAATCGCCATCTCCCGACCCGACCCCGGACCCCTCACAAACACATCAACCTGTCGTAACCCGTGCTCCATGGCCTTCCGCGCAGCCTGCTCGGAAGTGACCTGCGCGGCGTACGGCGTGCTCTTCCGCGAGCCCTTAAAGCCATTCGAGCCGGCGCTGGACCAAGAAATCACATTCCCTGCCGGGTCAGTAAGGGTCACAATCGTGTTGTTGAAGGTGGACTGGATATAGGCCTTCCCGCGAGGGATATTCTTGCGATCCCTCTTGCGGGTCCGTGTCTTGCCCCGCTTGCCGCCTTCAGTGCCGCGCCTACGCTCCGACATAGTGCTTCCGTACCTCCCTTAGCCGATCCCCTTACGCGTGCATCTCCACCCGTGGGACCGTTCTTCGTATCACCGAGGCTGTGTTAGCCCTTCTTGCGCACCCCAATCGCTCGCTTCGGACCCCGCCGGGTTCGCGCGTTGGTCTTTGTGCGTTGGCCGCGGACCGGCATCCCGCGCCGGTGGCGCAGCCCCCGGTAGGAGCCAATGTCCATCAGGCGCTTGATGTTCATCGAGACTTCGCGTCGCAGATCGCCCTCGACGCGCATCTCCTTGTCGACAATATCGCGGAGCCGGTTGACCTCGTCGTCGGTCAGATCCCGCACGCGAGTGTCGGGGCTGATCCCGGTCCGCTGGAGCAGCGACTGACTGGTGTGGAGACCGATACCGTAGATATAGGTCAACCCAACTTCGACTCGCTTCTCCCGGGGGAGGTCGATTCCGGAGATTCTCGCCATCGTTCTTCCTCTACTCCGTCGGACCTGTCCGACGCCCTCCGCTCACCGCTCATGGCGGCGGCTTAGCCCTGCCGTTGCTTGTGCTTCGGGTTCGTGCAGATGACCCGAATAATTCCCTTACGTCGAATGACCTTGCAGCGCTCGCAGCGCTTGGTCACCGAGGCCGCCACCTTCATCGCCGCCCACTCCTCGTTGGTCTCGTTTCAAGTTCGCCTATCGATCGGGGGGCGAATCCGGTCCGTAAAGAGACCTGTCACCACCACCACCGCAGCATCATCGCTACACATGGAGATAGCGCATGTCTTCGACATGCGCCACGACTAGTTATTCTACCACCGCAACCAGCCGCTGCGTCAAGATTTCCGGCTCCCCAGCGGTGATCGCCACGGTATGCTCAAAGTGGGCGGAGAGCGACCCGTCGGCGGTCACGACGGTCCACTCGTCCTCCAAGACCTGGGTCTCTTCGCCCCCGACGTTAAGCATCGGCTCGATGGCAAGCGTCATGCCCGGCCTGAGGAGGACACCCCGGTTGGGATCTCCGTGGTTTGGGACGTGCGGCTCCTCCCACATTTGGCGCCCGATGCCGTGCCCGCCGTAGCCACGAACGATGCCGAAGCCTAGCGATCCACCATGCCGTTCCACCGCATGGCCGATGGCGCCGAGGCGAGCACCCGCTCGGACGGCGGCGATCCCCACGTAGAGGGATGCTTCGGTCTCCCGGAGCAACCGCGCCGCCTCGTCAGAGATGTCACCGACTGGATAAGTCCAAGCGGAGTCGCCGTGGAAGCCGTCAACGATCGCGCCAACATCGACCGAAATAATGTCTCCGTCCCGGAGGACCCGCTTTCCCGGGATCCCGTGCACAATCTCGTCGTTGACCGAGGCACAGATATGTCCGGGGAAGCCCTGATGACCGAGGAAGGACGAGGTGGCGCCCGCCTCCCGAATTGTGTCTCGGGCGATCTCGTCCAGGTCAGCGGTTGTGACACCAGGGGCGAGTGCCGGCTCGATCCGGGCGTGCACGAGAGCGACGACCCGGCCGGCCTCCCGCATCGCGGCGATCTCCCGCGCATTTTTGATCGTAATTGCCATTGCGCTGCGCTCCTCCCGGGCCTGTTCCGCGCCTAAGCGGCGGGTTCGGTGTCTCCCTTGCGATCCAGGGCCTCGATGATCGCGTCGGTCACTGCTTCGATCGGCCGGTTAGCGCAGACCGTGAGGACGAGTCCCCGGTCTCGGTA
>JAUJMG010000538.1 GCA_030446955.1 Thermomicrobiales bacterium | reverse complement strand
AGTCCGCGATCACGACCTTCGCCAGCCCCGGCTCCGCGGGCGGGAACTGCGGTCGCATCGCCTCCAGCGTGTCCGCGATCGTCCGCGCGATCACCAGATTGCGGTACCACTTCTTGTTGGCCGGCACCACGTACCAGGGCGCGTAGGGGGTGGCGCAGTTGGAGATCGCGTCCTCGAAGGCCCGCATATAGTCGTCCCAGAAGGCGCGCTCCTTCAGGTCGGCGGAGGAGAATTTCCAGTGCTTGTCCGGGTCGTCCAGCCGGCTCTGGAGCCGCCGCTTCTGCTCCTCCTTGGAGATGTGCAGGTAGAACTTGAGCACCGTGGTGTTGTTCAGCGTCAGGGCGTGCTCGAACTCGTTGATCATCTCGTAGCGGCGACGCCAGACATCCTCCGGCATCAGCCCCTTGACCCGGACGATGAGCACCTCCTCGTAGTGCGATCGGTTGAAGATGGTGATCATCCCCCGGCTCGGGGCCTTCTGGTGGTAGCGCCAGAGGAAATCGTGCTCCATCTCCTCCACGCTCGGCGCCTTGAACGACCAAACCTGGCAGCCCTGCGGGTTGACCCCCTGAAAGACGCCCCGAATCGTGCCGTCCTTGCCACCGGTGTCCATCGCCTGCAGCACGATCAGCAGGCTCTGCTGCCGCTCAGCGTAGAGTCGAGCCTGCAGGTCACGGATACGGTCCCGCTGCCGATCCAGCTCCTCCTTGACGTCCTTCTTGCGCCGGTAGTGCTCCGCTTCGTCGGCGTTCACCCCAGAGAGATCGAGGCGAGTCCCCGGCTCAACCCGGTAGCGCGGGTAGTCGGGATCAGGCGGCGGCTCCTCCACCAAGGTTTCGGGCCTCGCAACCTCGACCGCCTCTCCCGGTGCCTCCGGCGCCGCATCGACCGTCGCCTGCGCGTCCGTCGGTTCGCTAACGTCCGTCCCGGGATTGTCGCCGTCTCCGAGATCGTGCCGGCTGCTCATCCGCCCCTCCTCAACGCTGCCCTGCTTGCCGCCCGCCGGGAGCAAGTCGTGTTCCAGCGCACCAATGGCGTGCGCTAGCCAATAGGCGAACGACCCTCGGGTGGTCCTGACAAGCACAGCGATCAGGTTTCTCGGTGAGATACCTCCCCGTCTCGTAGGTCACCGGCTCTCGCCGGTATGCCGAGATCCCTGCAGACTCTTGCGGCGAGCAGATCGGGGATCTCGGTGTGCCGTGGCACGGCGGAGGTGTTTCGATTGACCGGATTCCAAAAAACCGAATGCCTCTGGCCTTCCCGAAGCAATTCGCAGCCATGCTGGCGGAGGTGCCGCAGCAGGACCGCCGCTTCACGCGAGAGACACGTGCAGATCTTCACGCAGCACTGCTCGCCCCGCCGTCTCCCGCCTCGCGAGCTCTCGGTTCGCCTCAACGACCAACTGCACGGCCTCCTTGAGGTTCTCTCGTGCCTCATCGAGCGCACGCCCTTGGGTGTTCGCTCCGGGCAACTCTTCCACGTATCCGATCCACCAATCACCGGCTTGTTCAAACACCGCCGTGAAGTGCTCCACTCTTTCCCTCCTCAATAGTCCCAGGTCTGCTTCGCTCAAGCTCGGACCGACGCCTGTTCCTCCGTCTCCCCCATCAGCCCCGCCCCGCCCCAAGGGTAGTTCGTCCCGGTCTCTCCTCCATGTCACGGAGTTACGCATGTCCAGTTTCGCCGTCTCCGGACAGTTCGGCTTCAGGTTACTCAGCCCTACCAACCGGCAAAATCCCCGATCCAGCGGACCCAGGGAGCGGCGGGGCCGAGACTCTTCAGGAGGGCGCGGTCTGCGGTCCACAGCTCCGTTTCGAGGAGGCGGGCCAGCACCGCGTAGTGTGCGTCGTAGACGTGCTTGAGACGGTGGGCGACGGCGAACCCGGCCGCCTGCCGGTGAAGCTCCGGCGGCGCGACGGACCCGATCCGGAGGCGGAGGAAGAGGTCCAGCGCGGCGTCGGCCTCGGCGGCCGTGATGTCGTCCTTGCGCCGGCGCTGGTGGATCACGTTGACCACCTCCACCGCGAGAATCGATGGCCCGACCACGGGCCGCCCGCCCCGCACCGCTTCCTCGTACAACCCTTGCGCCCGGCCCGAAAGTTCCTCCGGCAGCACCCACTTCACCGCCAGCGCCGCGTCCACAACAACGGTCCGTACCGGCGGGTTCGCCCCGGCGCTCACAACCGCTTGCCCCGCTTCTCTCGCGCCCGCTCGACCTCCTCTGCGGACGCGGACAAGGCCACGCCGCGACGCCGGGCCAGGATCCGCTCCCGCAGAGCCTGTGCCTGCCACATCGTCTCCAGCTGCTGCACCACCTCCGGCATCGGCTCAACAGGCTCAACCTGAAGCCGATCGGGCGCGGGCGCGGCCGACGCCGCCGGTGGCGGCTCGGACCGGGAGGCAGGGCTGAGCACCACGGCAAGGTCCGCCCGTCGAATCCGCACCGCCCGGGGACCCAGCCGGTACGACGGCAGCCGCCCCTGCTTGAGCCAACGAGCAACCGTCACCTGGCTCACCTTCAGCGCCTCGGCCGCCTCGGCCATCGTCAGCAGATCCCCGTCCGGACTCTTGCCGTCCACCCCAATTGCCCTCACCGCTCCTCATCGCACCGATCACGAACGATCACCAGCTTTGCGATCATATCATTGACCATCATGACAGCCGGTCCGTCAGAACCACTGCACCGCCCGAATCTGTCGCTCACCGACCACCGGGCCGAACCAAACAGGCCGGACCGCGACCATCACCCCCTGCCATGTCACCGAGGGTCCCCTCTCGCCGCAACTTCCGATACTGTGGATTTGCTCTCGGACGTCAGAACCGGCGGCCAAGGAAAGGCGTGAGCCGATCCGCCGCGCCCGTACCCTCCGGCACCGGTTGCTCCGGGTCGAACAGGCCGCTCGCCCCTCGCGGTCGGTCGCCAAACCACACCCGCCAACTCCCCAGCGACCACTCGGCCAGGTCGGGCGCGATGTCGATCCAATGACCGGTCGCCCGCGCCAGGTCCCAGCCGTGGATGTGCAACTCGTTGGTCACGTGCTCAACGATCTTCGCGCCGGGCCATTCACCCCACGGGAACCGGTATCCCTGCTCCTGCATGCCCACCCGGGAGAACGCCACCCGCGCCGTCCGGCCGGAGCGGCGGAACGCCTCGACGTGGTCATCGCCGACGAAGTCCGTGTCGGCGGGGGGCAGAGGC
>JAUJMG010000113.1 GCA_030446955.1 Thermomicrobiales bacterium | reverse complement strand
CGGGGACCTCCAGGGCACCCAGGCGACGGGACGACGCCAGCAGTGTCCCGACCCCGCCGCTGCAGGGCAACCTCGTTCCCCAAATGCGATTGCCCTGAGTGCGTCCGCGAGTTGGTTGACCTCCACTATCCGCACGTCAACCGGATTGTATACTGGTCATGGACCAACTCAATAGCCACTCCCCCGCCTCCCTCTATGCCTCCGGTCCGCCGACCGAGGCCAAGCGCCTGACCGACAAGCTGGAGCTCCACCACACCCCCAAGCATGGCTCCTGGCAGAACATGGCCGAGTTAGAATTGAGTGTGCTAGAGCGCCAATGCCTCGATTGTCGCCTTGGTGACCGGGTGACGATGGCGCATGAAGTCATCGAGTGGGCGAATCGCCGCAACGCCGCCCACTCGCTCATCCGCTGGCAGTTCACCACCGCCGACGCCCGCACCAAACTCCGCCGCCTCTATCCGGCGTTTGAGGCCTGACACACCACTAGTGGGCACCCAACGCTGGGAAGTTCGTTGAGGATGGGCTACGGAGCCTGAGGCAATGACCGTTACCCACTCGCTAGCATCATCGCGGCAAGGAAACCCTCCTCCTGACCACGCCTCCTACATGTCGGTCAGTGCCGGTTCCGTAGACGGGGTGCGTCACCTTTTCGGATAGCACCAGCAATCCGTAAGATTCCCCACATGCCCTGGGATAGGCTCCAGTGGTACACCCCGCTCCGGTACGCGTAGTCGGCTGGCTCCGATGCGGCGATGAAGCGAAGCGTATCGACTTCGCCCGTCGTAAGTGACGACACCGAACCAACGCGAGGGCTAGCAGTACCCATATGCGACCAGGCCGGCCACGTATGGCCGTGCACCGTGAAGCTGTGTCCCCGGGGCTTGTCGGCCGCCGTGATGAGCCGCAGCAGTACACGCGCGCCTTGGGGAACCGTCCACGTCGGCGTCGCCGGTTGCTTGACCTTCAGCCAGCGCGGCCCACCCACCGGCTCGCTTCGGTAGTTGAGTCCTTTCGAACCTTGATCCTCGTGTTCCGATTCGAGTTCCGCGGGATCGGCTGGGATGTCGGGAATCGGGAAGGCGGTGTTCCCGTTGAGGTACAGCCGTAGGCCGTCCTGCAAGAGCACCACAATTTCCTCTTCCGTCTCCCCCGAGTGACTGTGCTTGATGGTCGCCCGTGCGCCATACCATCGCTCGTCGGCGGACCCGGCCTTGGCTTCCAGGGCGGTGGCGTCCACCGCCTCCACGATCAGGGCGCCGACGAGGCCGTGATGGCGATGGTTGCGGAAGTCCACCATATCCTGCAGCAGGACGGGCCCCAGTTCCTGATCGGCGTACCAGGTATAGGTAATGCTCTTTCCGGGTGCCGCTGTTTGAACGGGGTTGCGTCCAGCCGTCACACCATCACTCTCGCGGATGTCGTACTGGACGAGATCCGCGTGCAGCGAAACGTGGCGTGACACCATCCGCCCCTGATCGTCGACAGGCACCGTCGGCGCAAACGGCTCCGGGCTGAGACCATCGGGGAGTTTGTTGACGAGCTCAACTGAAATCCATTCACCTGCCCGGCAGCGCAGGACGAGTGGCTCAAGCGAACCGTCGACCGGCTGGGGAATAGCCTCCCATTTGCCTCCGGGCTCCGCCACTTTTTCGAGCCGGTAGACGAGCCCGAACGGATCGATCAGATCAGGTTCCCGATAGGCGATTGAGCGACCCTCGGCGATGATCCGGAAACGACGGGTCCGCTTCGGGTTCGGCGGCGGCATCGTCACCGTTCCGAGGCTTGAGCCATGAGTCGGTTTTGGCAGGTGCGGAAGGTGCGGCACGTCGTGCTTATGCGAGCGAACAAGCCCCCAGCAGCCGAGCCAGAGGTCGTCGGCGGCGCCGAGCCTCCATAGGTAGTCGCCGGGGCCGTACGGCTGGTCGACGTCGAAGGTGAATGCTTCTGCAATCCCCGTCGTCTGTTGGTTGCGAAGCGGGGACTTGGGATCCTGACGGAACCGCCGCCAGCGCAGCCCATTGATCGAGAAGCTGTGCGACTCCTCGTGTGAGCCCTGGACGACGCGCAAACGAATCGGTTCTCTGGGATAGGTCTCGAAGATTGACGTCGCGGGGTCGCCGTGCTCAACGGCAACCTGCACCGTCTTGCCTCCCTCCTTTGTCGTGTAGCGATGCCGAAGGGAGGAGAACCAGAAGGCAGGGTCCCCTTTGCGTTCAGGAATAGGCTCGCACCGGTAGTTAACCGCCATGACTCCCGCATCACCGTGGCCTCCCGGAGTGGCAGGCGGGTTGAGTGGTTGTCCACGGCGATTGAAGAGCGGGACGAAATCCGCGATCCCGAAGCAAAACTCGCGGTACGCCGTGCCATCGGGGAGTTTGATGACTGCCGCCGCTCCCGCCACCGCCGGGAGGGAGTGGTCCGCGGGATCGACGAACGCCGCCCCCTTGGGCTCGACGATCAACGCCCCGAACAGGCCATGCTTCTGACGGTAGTTTGCGAAAAGGTGATCGTGGAAGAAAATTGTACCGAACTCGTCGTCGCACCACCAGCGGTAGATCATCTTCTTGCCTGCTCGTGGGCCACTGAGATAGTTCTACCCCGTGCTCGCGCCATCGGCGACGATGGGATCAAACTTGACAATATGAACATGCAAGCCGCACTCGGCTAGGGGGACACCGAGTACCTCACAGCGCGGCTGGGGCGGGTCGAAGACATTGCCCTCGATCCGCTGCGGCAGGCGGTTCTCGAGGGTAAGCTCAAGAACGTCGTCCACCCGCGCTCGGAAGAAGAGCGGTTCCCAGCGCCGGCCGCTTTCGTTGGGGGGCGCCTCGTCCGCCAGGACGAAGGCGTGCCCATGGGGATCGTGCCAGCCATCGTCGTTGTAGAGCACCTCGTTCTTAACGACGGCGAGGTCGTGCCGGACACGGGTAACACCCTTTGGAGGTGGATGTCCCTGCGTCTCGTCAGCCGCAAAGAAGCTGACCGCGTCTGGATAGGGAAACTTCGTGAACAACTCGCCCGGGCGCGGCCGGTGGTTGAAGTGGCGGCGCTCGAGCGGCGTCGCCACGGGTCGGTAGTCATACTCGGCCGGCATCGGTTTGTCTACGTACGGCCAGGGCGGCACCGGTGCTTTCTGCTCCGGAGTTCCCGGGATGAACAGCGGGAATCCGGGCATGTCAGGCGTTGGTCTCGGCGGGGGCTCTCGGTCGGGGAGAGGCTCCAACCTGGTGATCACCGTGCCATCCGGATAGCGGCCGATTCGACGGTGTTTCTGGACGATTGAGCCATCGTCCTGCTGCTCGGGGTAGGTGTAGCCGGGCTCATTCAGCAAAGGCCCATCGGTCCCCGCTTGCAGCGTGTCAAATGTGCGGAAGATGCCCCACATCCCCTCATGAAAATGCGGGTAGAGATGGCAGTGCCAGATCACGTCACCGGGAACGCGCTGCAGGTTGCCCGCGCCCCAGAGAGGAACGATCGTGTGACCGGTCTGCGGGCTAATCGAGATGGCGTCGATCAGTGGCGAGTTACGATTCTCAGGCACGGCATGCCACTCATAAACGTGAAGGTGAAAGACGTGGGTCTCCTTCACACCAGCATGCACGAGGCGGATGCGCACCGGGTCGCCGAGGTAGGTCTGTAGAACCGGAGTGGACGGATCACCGAACATCCACGAACTATGGTGCTGCTCCTCGTTGACAACTTGCTTGGTGAGTGACCCCTCACGCAGCTTCTGCCAGATGACGCGCTCGCGGTTGATCATCGGCTCGGCGCGATAGCTGATGCACATGAGGGGCGGGAGCATGTCATTGTGAGCATCGGCTCCGTGATGGGGATTCACGGCTAAGCGACAGGGGTCCGGCTCCACCGCGTGGTGTCCGGGCGCGAATTCCGGCTCGTCGTGGAAAAAGATGACGAACTCGCGAAAGGACTCGTGCGGCTCAGCATACGCTTTGAGTACCTTGCGAGGATCGACATTCGGATGCTTCTCCCATGGGGCATATGGCGTCTTCTGCAACCCGACCGGTTTCGGCGGATGCACGTCCGCATACAGACCATCGCTTAGCGCACCACCATTTTCGGGATCGGTCCACCGTGAACCTGCTGGCTCGACCACCAATGCGCCGAACAATCCATGTGCGTTGGTGCCGTCCTGTCCGCCCGACAGATGGCCCATGTCATGAAATGGAAATACGCCCTCATGCTCGCACCGCCATGTGTATTTGCGATTTCCTCCCGGTTTAGCGAGGCTTGACGGGTTGACGCCTACGGCTGCACCGTCGTCGGACGTGACGCGGTAGCCGTCGCTGACCAAATGGATACCAGCCGGCCCTTTCAGGTGGTTTGTGAAGTTGATCGTGACAGTGTCGCCCTTGCACGCTCGCAGCACCAGGGGGCGGACGAGGGGATGGGGTTCCTGAGCAAAGAGCCTGAAGTGGGTTCGGATGTGGTCAAGCTGGACCTTATGCTGGGCAAGGGCATAGATCCGGCCATTGTGGTCGTGATCACCGAAGCGGTTGAAAACGACCGGTACTTCAATGGCGATCACATCGTAGGTTCGCTTGGCATGGGGACTTGTCACCTGAGCCACCGAGCCAGTCTGCGCCGAGTCTGCCATTGCAGCGTCCTCCTTTACCGAGGTAGAAGGGAACATGGGAGGGCCATCGCAGGACAGTTCGTTCTCATGGATCGTAGATTGCACTGTTCAGACACGCATCGACAGAATTACGTAGAGATTCAGAATTACGCAATTACGTAGACGGTGAACTGAGGACGGCAGGTTAACGTGCATGCACCCTACGGTAATTGGGGCGAATTTGGCTGCAACCCGGACACCGCGTTCGTTAGGCAGGACCGACGAGTTCGCATTTCCCCTGGCCAGCGGCAAGGGCGCCACCCCCGTCCACGGCCGCCACTACCTGTTCGACGCAGGCGGCTTCCTGATTGGCTTCTTCGAGCTGCCCGCGCACGCGGCCCCGGCCGCCCCGCCTGGCTGGAGTCCCGCCTTCGGCTTCCTACCCGGCGCCTTCATATCTGGTATCTGGCGCTGGTGGTGACGGAGGAGGCCAGGCTGGAGGCGCTCCGGACGCGGCTGGTTGCGACGGGGGTGGAAGCGACCGATTGGCTGCACGAGGGGCTGATGCGCCAATTCCTGTTCACCGACAACAACGGCATCGTCTGGGAGGGCACCTGGACGCCGGATGGCGCGGGGACCTCGGCCGGATGGGCGTTCGACGACTCGAACCCGGTGCCGGCGCGGGAAGGCCGGGAGGAAGGGCGGCTGCGACACTAGCCGGCGGAGGTCGGTCACCGGCCGGCGAGGCTGGCGCCTGGCTCGGTAGCCAGGCTGCACGGACTCCATGCGGGTTCCCGTTCATCAACCGAGCGAGGGGAGCCCGGAGGCGTGCGTGGCGCCGAGGAACCGGCCGGGGCGCGACCAAGCTCTCCGGAAGTGGTAGGCCCGAGCGCTTCAAGCTGCCGAGCAACAGCTTTGCCGCCGCGTTATCGGTCATCACCCCCTCTCGGGCACCGGCTTTGCTCGGGTTGCCACCTCTGAATAGGGTGTTCAGTCTGCTCGCTTGAGAACTTGAGGTGCTCGCCAATGAGCCGCCTCACGCTCAACCCGGGCTCATCCCTCCCTGATCTGAGCCGCTGCAGCGGTTGCGATGAAGAGACTCTGTCCGACCATAGAGAGCCATCCGACGGGTAACCATCGGTGGCCTTTCCGGCACTATAAGGGTGATATGGGCAGCCATCGCATGGAGCAGGGGGCCGGGCTCCCCAGCAGTGATGATGATGCCGCGCTGGTGGTGGCGGCGCGAGGCGGTGACCGGGAGGCGTTCGCTCTCTTGATCACCCGCCACCACCGGGTGCTCGTCGCGCTCTGCCGACGCGCGCTCGGGGATCCCATGCTGGCCGAGGATGCGGTGCAGGAAGCGGTGCTGCAGGCGATGCTCGGTCTCGACCGGCTCCGGCGACCTGAGCGCTTCGGTGCCTGGCTGTCAGGCATCGGTCTCAACGTCTGCCACCACGTGCTGCGCGAGCGATCGCGTGGGGGGTGGTCCTTAGAAGCGATCTACGGCGGCCGCGTGGGACCTGAGCCAACCGATGACGGGGCCGATCCCGCTGAGATCCTCGACGTGGCAGAGATTCGGGGGCGAGTCCACGCCGCCGTGAAGGGCCTGCCATCAGGGCAGCGGGCGGCGGTGGTGCTGGTCTACCTGCAGGGACTGACCCAGGCGGAGGCGGCGGCCGTTCTCGGGGTCGAGGTCGGCGCGGTCAAGGCACGGCTGCACAACGGACGGGCGGGGCTCAGGCGGCGCCTTTCGGACGGGGAGGACACGGTGGAGAAGAAGCTGACGCGGCGGACGGTGGCGAAGGCGGCGGGGGGCATGGCGGGCATCGTCGCAGGGCAGCATCTGGTGGAAGCGGAGGCCCGGACAGGGCAGGCAGGAGATGGAGCGAACGAGATGGGCGGCGAGCAGTTTGTGGAGATGCGCGTGGTCGATGTGCGGCGCGGACGGAAGCAGGAGGGACATCGTGCCCACCACGCCGTGATTCTCGAGGAGGTCGCGGGCGAGCGCCGCCTGCCAATCTGGGTGGGGGAGTTCGAAGGCACTGCAATGGCCCTCCGTCTTGAAGGAATCGCGCCACCGCGCCCCATGACTCATGCGTTCGCCGTGGGCCTGCTCCAGGCAGCCGGCGGGCGGGTGCATGAGGTCCAGGTCACGAAGCTAGCCAAAGAGGTCTTCTACGCCGTTGCTGTCATCGAGGGAGCAGTGGGGATAACGGCCGTGGATGCCCGGCCGAGCGACGCCATCACCCTAGCGCTCCTGGCGGGAGCCCCGGTCCGCGTCGCGGCCACGGTGATTGCGGCGACGGTCCCGCCCGATGTCCAGGAAGAACGTCAGGAAGCGTTGTACGCCGAGGGTACCGAAGGGGCGAGGGGGATCGTGAGCACGGTGATGGAGGAGATGGCCAGGTACGCCACGGTGCTTCGCCCAGAGGCCAAGAGCCAACGGCGCTGACCATTGCATGAGGCGAGGTATTCGCGAACCAGCCGGATCGAAGCCGATTTGGCGCCAGTCTGCCTTGACCCAGAGGCGGAAGGCCGGGAGGCATCACCCCGATGGTGCCTCCCGGCCCTGCGAAGGACTGCGTTGAGTGTCTATCCAGCGGGGGCCGCCTCGCTAACCGCGACCTCTTGCCAGCGCGTACCGTCGTGGAAGTTGAGGCGCTTGGTGGTGACGTTGTAGATCGTCAGACCTTCGGGAGGCGATGGGATCGCGTCTCGTTGCTGGGTGGTCATCCGGGGCGGGAGGAAGCCCTGAGTGGTGGACGCGAGATCCAGTAGCGCGGCCGGGGCGGGGTTGATGGTGCCTATTCCAACCCGGCCCTGGCGCAAGGTCAGGGTGTCCAATTCCCCGCCGTTGGTGTCCGGGGTCTGAAACGTGAGTCGGACGCCTCCGGGACCCGGGCGGTCATCGGTTCCGCCGGGCTCAAGGTAAGCGCGGGCCTGCGCGACCCAGGCAGCCGTCTCGCCGTCCACGACCCAGCGCAGCGCCGCCTGACCGCTTTCAGGGTGGCTGATCTGGACCTGAACCGGCTGGATGCCGATCTGGTCGCCTCCCGGAGGGGCGGGGGTGAGGTCCGCCGAGCCGACGAGCAGACGCCCGGACACGTCGACCTCGGCCAGCCGGCCGCCATCCCGGTCGCTGATACGGAGATGCGGCTGGGTCTGCCCGGTGGCGCCACGGATGTGCAGGGTCGGCACCGTCGGCAGGGGCAGTTCCGCGGTCCCAGGCTCCTGGGCTTGAAGCAGCATGCGGGAGGCGTCGGCTGTCCAGGCGTTGCCCCCCTGGTAGCCGGCACCGTGATCGCCAGCGACGACGACGGTGGTGTCGCCGAAGACACTGCGTGGCTGACCCGCGTCGGCAACGCAACCGACGAAGAGACTACGGTTGCCACCGTTCCCGGAGGTGAACGGCCCGACGGCGTTACCCGTGGCGCGACACTGAAGGTATGTATTGCCGCCGGCACTGTCGTCCTGGATACCCCACTTGCCGTTGTCGGTGGCGATGAAGAGCTTGGCGAGCCCGCCGCCGGAACCGCGAGCGGCCAGGCCGTGGTTGCCGCAGCGGGCGACCCAACAGTTGGAGACTTCCCAGGTCCCGGTCCCGACGGGTGCCGCATCGTCTCCCGCGGTGCCGACCTCGACATGGATGCCGTCGCCGCCGAACCCCTCAACGCAGGTGTCGCGCACGCTGGCGCGGGCCTGTAGCCAGATCCCGTGAATCGAGGCCGGGTCCGCCGCGAGCGAGGCCGTCTTCGAGCTTTCGGCGACCGGGGTGCCGGTGTCGCCGGTCGGGGTCGTGCTGGTGATCCGGAGGCGCTCGATGATCGTGCCGTCGCCTCGGCGCCCGGGCTGGCCGGTGAGGGCTGGATCGGCAGCGGCGACGATGATCCCGATGATGCCGGCATCAACTTGGAGCACCGAGTCGGTGTTAGGACCGGTGGCGCTGGCGCCGACGAGGCGGACGGCGCGATCGATGATCAGGGTTTGGGCGAGGCGATAGGTTCCGGGCGGGACGTAGAGGGTCCGTCCGTAGGGGGAGGTACTGTCTTCCTCCAGCCGCGAGGTCATCGCTTCGATGGCGAGGTTGAACGCTTCCCAATCGTCAGTGACGCCATCGCCAACGGCACCGTAGGCACGGACGTCGAAGACTTCACCCCGGAGGCTGAGCCACTGCTGTTCGGTTTGGAGCCACAAACCCCGATCTTCGTCCGTCAAGCGGCGGAGGCGGCCGGAAGTTGCGGGCTCCACCGGGGGAAGTGCCGCCCGCGTCACCGCTGGGACGACCACGTCGCCCGAGTTGTGACTGTCCGCCGGGTCGGGGCAGCAGGCGGAAGCGTTCTCCTGGGTGCCTGTGGCGATGGCGCGATGGGATCCCACGCCGAGGGCAGTGAGCACGGTCGCTGCGGCACCACCCCGGCCGATGCGTCGCAGGGCGGTCCGGCGCGACAAACGGCCGGGAGCAAGGACTTTCGTGAGGCCGTCGAAACGCGGCGCGTCCATGGCCTCTCCTTCTTGTTCCATCCTAGACCATCGCAGCCGGTGGGCACTGAGAACGTTGGTGGTACGCCGGTCGCCGGAACGTCATCCTCCCGGGACCGGACCACCCCTGATCCGGCATTGCACGCCCCGCGCCGCTGGCCGGTTGGTCCGCTATAAGGGTCAGACGGAGTTCGGCGTGAGCGTGCGCAGACAGGATGGAGTGGTTAGAACGAGGCGATCCCGCGTGACCATGGCCTGCTCGGCAGCCTACTGGCCGGCGGCAAGGACACCAACCCCGTCCACGGCTGTCACGCGGGAGGTTTTCTGCCAGGCTTCTTCGAGCAGCCTGCGCATGAGGCGCCGACCGCCCCGTCTGGTTGGAGCCGCGCCTTCTGCCTTTGTGCCCAGCCCCTTCCAGTACCTGGCGCTGGCGGCGGACGAGGACAGCCGGGAGGAGGGGCTGCTGCGACGCTAGCCCGCGGTGGATGGGGCGCGTTCGGAGGTGGCGAGCGGCGAGCAAGGCAACCAGAACCGCCAGGCCGTCAGCCCGCGCCGAGGTGCCTTGTTCGCCGACCGAGGACAAGCGGTCAGGCGTTTCGACAGCGAAGGGCCCGACGATCTGGGCCAGGATGGGCGTCGTCTGGTCTTCGGAACGGCGTTTCCGCTTCAAGGCCGGACCGGATTCAGAGCCCCTTCAAGCCCCCAGGGGCCGCTTCGGTGTGGCGCCAGTCCAGGTGTCCCTGGTCGACACCCCTCGCCCGGCCGGCCGGTAGGATGCCAGCGGGTGCTGGATGGGAGGGTTCAATCGTCCAGTTGAATGACGGCGACGAGGGAGGCGTCCGGTCCGACCACCCGGCAGGGGTACTCCCGGCCCGCGCCGGCAGCGATCACCAGGGCGCTGCCTGGCCGGAAGCAGCGCGTTTCGCGGTCGTCGGCCCGAACCTCGACCTGCCCGGCCAGGCAGAGGAAGAGCTGACGGCATACCCCCGACCGCAAGGCACCCACCCAGCCAGGAGGCGAAGAGACGAAGAAGACCGAGGCGGCCGGCAGCGGCGGCGAGACATCGACGGGCGAAGCAGGCGGGGCGTAGGCGAGGGGAGAAAAGGAGAGCGGCGCATCACTGAAGCGAGACGCACCGGTGGTGTCGGGCTCCAAGCAGGCGTAGTGCATCACGAACCAATCCTCCTCGTTTAGTGACCGGTTTGGTCGGGTGAGCGCCGCCGCTCACCCAGCCCGCCCCTGCCTCCTCAGGTTCCAGCAGGACCGACACCAGGCCGGTGGTTCGGTGCGCTCCCAACGCCCCCAGCGTACCGCGGTGTGGGCGGGCACGCTGAGAAAGGAGACGAGAATCTCGCAGGCCGTGCATCTGGATCCGGAATCGCAGACGCATGTGTCTGCTGCAAGGTCAGAGAGGCCATTGCCCGAGTCGCGGCGGTCCCGAATCATCATCAGGCGATGGACGGAGCAGCGCATTAGCCAAAAGTCGTATTTGTGTATTCGATTGTATTCACCCTGCCGGGTCGTCGTCGATGCGATTGCCAGCCACCTCCGTCGGGACCAGCATTACTGGGAGGCTCGCTCGCGGTCGACCTGTCTCATCAGCCTCACGGCACCAAGTTCGGCGACCGTAGGGACGGGGACTTGGTCCTGTATCATGAAGATATCGAAGCGGATCCGAGGCGCGGAGGGACTCGTGGGCAGCGGCCCACAGTGTCGCTGCGTGCATCGTCAACCACCGAAATCGTACGGAGGTAAGTCATGGCCTTCTGCCCGGACTGCGGGACCAGGAATGCCGACAACGCTCGCTTTTGCACCACCTGCGGTCGCCAACTCGCGGATGTTGCCGAGGCGCGGGCAGCGATGGACCCACCAGTGGGAACGCACCGCACCGACCGGGACGGGCGGATGATCGCCGACGATGGGCTGCCGGTCGGGCAAGACCTGGATGGCGAACCGGGAGGCGAACGGCTGCTCTGGAAGGGGCGGCCAAGCAAGCTCTTCTCCCCGATCCGCTCCCTGACCAACCGCTACAAGCTGACCAACGAGCGCCTGGTGATTGAGCGCGGGTTTGTCGGCCGGCGGACGGAGGAGATCGACCTGTACCGGGTCAACGATGTCGCGGTCAAGCAGAACCCGGGTGAGCGGGTCTACGGCATGGGCGACATCCTCATTGAAACCACGGACACCACCGCCCCGGATTGGAGTCTGCTCAACGTCCGCGACCCGGACCGTGTCAAGGATCTGATCCGGGAAGCGGCTCGCGCCGAGCGCCAGCGCCGCCGCGTCCTGCTCCGTGACGAGGTTTAGCGCAGACGCCAG
>JAUJMG010000537.1 GCA_030446955.1 Thermomicrobiales bacterium | reverse complement strand
GCGACAGCGCTCTTCCTGGGTCTGGAGACTCGAGTTGTCCTCCTGTCCTGCCGAACTAACGCGGCAGTAAATCGCAACTCTCAGGGCTTGAGGCGGAGTTCGCATCGCTTCCACCATGATGAATCCTCCATGGGTATCCACTCGACCGCGCCCCTCCGGAGCGCATGTGATGATTGATCGCCGTGCCGAAAAAGCAAGTCCTGCTCCGGGTACACTTTGGCGAACAAGCCGGTGACACCAAGACACGCGTTGTAGTCTCCTCCCACGCTTGATAGACTCCTTTGTAGAACATGCGTTCTAATCGAAGGACTGGCGCCATGGGGCATACCATCGTCGGCGAGTTCCCCAGGACCCGACCCTGGAACCGGGTCTTCGATCTCCTCCAGGCACCGGAGGTCTCTCCCGGCCTGGTTGCCGATGCCACGGTCCGGGCTGCCGGGTCTCGCCTTTCCCAGCTGCGTGGAGATGAGTCCCTCACCTACTGCTTCTGGCTCCTGACCCGCCTCGCCGCCGCCGCCCGTGGACCCGACTTCGAGGCGGATGTTGGACGCCTGGGCCTCGACGTGCAGACCAGCGACCATGCCCTGGCCCTCGTCGCCCAGATCAACGAGCGTGCCCGCGAGGAACTTGGTCACTTCCCCGAATCCGGTCCGTTTGGGGACATCGCCATCAACGCCCTCCGGTCCTCTCTGACCGACACGCTCGGGGCCCAGAACCGCTCCTTGTTTGGGAGTTCGGTCGAGGACCTCGCCAGTGCCTTCCGTCGGCACAGCACCGCGTCTCAGTTCGGAGAGCTGGCGACCCGCTTCTTCGGCGCCTTCTATGCCCAGACCCTGCGCTACTACGTTGATCGAGCGCTGCCAGCCGCAATGAGTCCAACGGGCGGGCTGCGGACGCTCGCCGACGTCTCAGCCTTCCAGGAGGGGCTCGATCGCCACGCCCGCGAGTCGGCTTGGATCGTCGCGGTGTACGCGGCCCAATGGTGGGTCAAGCACCAGGGCACGCAGGGGGCACTGATCGGCCGCGAGGAGGTGCGGGGGTTCACGGCGTACGCGCTGACGAAGCTGCGCCGGGAGCTGGAAGGGGCGTCGCGATGAGTGCCCCGACGCCTCCCAATGCCCTCTTCCTCTGCGATGGGGCGCCGGTACCCGAGCACCTGGCGGGGCAGGACTGGACTCATGAGGAGCGGATCGTGTCGGCCGGGCCCCGGTCGGAACTCAATCTTCAGCTCGACGCGCTCGAAACGCAGTTGCACGGTGCCGTCTCCGGCATCGCCAAGGACCTGCTCTACATCGCCTGCTGCTGCCTGGCCGCCGACCAGCGGATCAACCGCGGCTCGAAACAGATCGACATCCATCGGCGCAAATGGCGTCGGCAGTTCACGATGGTGCTGCCGGTGTCGGCACCCAAAGTCTGGACGCGACCGGAGGTCACGGCTGCCCTGCGCGAGGCGCTCGGCTTCGCGACCGAGGACGACTGGTCCTTCGGCTTCGTGAAGGCTCCGCCGCACACCGTGCACCCGTTGCTCTTTGGCAAAGCCACCGACCAGGCCACCCGCGGCAATCCGGACTCTGTCGTGCTCTTCTCCGGTGGGATGGACAGCCTCTGCGCCACGGTCGAGGCGATCGCCGATCGGGGCCAGCGCCCCCTGGTCCTGAGCTTCCGTTCCGCCAACCAGGTGACGCATGTCCAGACCGATCTGATCCGCGCCTTGCGTGAGCGGTTCGCCCACTGGCATCTGCCGCACATCGGGTTCTCGGCCCAGCGCCGGGGTGGGCCCGAGCCGGATCCCGCGCAACGGGCGCGTGCCTTCGTCCTGGCCGCACTGGGGTGCGCGGTCGCGGAGAGCCTGGACATCGAGACCGTGGTGCTGGCGGACAACGGCTACGTCAGCATCAACCCGCCAATCTCCGGCGAGCTCGCCGGCGCCCTGGCCAGCCGAGGCACCCATCCAACGCTGCTCCGGCTCGTGAACCGGCTCGTCGGACTCCTCTTCACGCAACCGATCACGGTGGTCAATCCGCTGGCCGACCGGACGCGGGCTGAGAGCCTGGAGGTGTTGGCCCGGCACGGCTGCCAGGATCTCATCTCCCACACCCTGACCTGCGGGAAGTTTCGGAGCCCGCACCTGAGCCGCGCCGTGCCCCACTGTGGAACCTGCTCGCAGTGCATCGACCGGCGCTTCGCCGTCATCCGGGCGGGGCTCGAAGGCGTGGAGCCGGCGGATCGGTACGTCGTCGACCCCTTCACCCAGGAGCTTGCTGAAGGGGAAGCCCTGAAGGTCGCGCCGATGTATGTCCGCTTTGCGCAGGAGGTGGCTGCCCTCGCTCCGGAAGCGATCATCACGCGCTACCCACGGTTGCTGGATTGCCTGGATCCCGCATCTGCGGATGTCGAAGGCGACGTGCTGGGTCTGGGCCACCTGCTCTGGCGTCACAGTCGTGAGGTGACGGAAGTGGTCGCCGAGATGATTGGCCGCTATCAGCAGGAGCTGGCAACTGGCGCGCTGCCGGACCGGTCGTTGTTGCGCCTGGCGGTGGGCGGGGCGACCGTCCGCGCGTTTGACGCGGTGCCGGAACGGCCACGTGAGCTTGATCAATCGTCTGGTGATGCCGTTCCGTCCATGGAACTGCAGGGGAAATACTGGCACGTCGTCTTCCAGGGCGCGAAGGCAGTTTTTCCTGATCGCAAGGGATTCCAACACTTGTCCCGCTTGCTCAAGGCGCCGCACCAAGAGATCGGGGCGAGCCTGCTGGCTAGCGGCGGGATTGGGGAAGTGACCAGCGCAGCCCAGGTGGTGGATGCCGGCCTGACCGTGAACTCGATGGTTGACGAAGTCCTCGATGCCGAAGGGGAGGCCTATCTGAGGGAGCACATCGAAATCCTGCGTGTCGAACGCGAGCAGAGTGAGGACCCACGGCGGCAAGGAGAGCTTGACCGAGACATCACGCAGATCGAGGCGCACATCTCGGCGGCGCGGGGATTGCTCGGTCGGCACCGCGCCTTCCCTGATGACGATGAGCGAGTGCGGAGTGCCGTCACGAAGGCGATCGAACGCGCCCTCGCCGAACTTGAGACGCAATTGCCCGCGCTTCATCAACATCTTCAAGATTCCCTCAAGACGGGGCGACGCATGTCGTATGCGCCCCGGCCGGCCGTTCATTGGGCGATCGCCGCCTAAAGTCGCCTCTCTCATCACTACG
>JAUJMG010000112.1 GCA_030446955.1 Thermomicrobiales bacterium | reverse complement strand
CCCGGCTGCTCCTCTGCTGGCCGGACGCCGAACCCCAGCCCTGGACCGATGCCGTGGTCGGGGAAGACGTCGTCCGGGACATGTTAGCGGTCGTGCGGACCTTACGACTGACGGGGGAGGAGGCGGTCGTTACCTCACTGACCACCGATGCTTCCGCTGAGTGGAAGCGGTGGTTCGACGAGAACCAGCGGGTGGTAGCGATCTCACGAGGCTTGGCGGCAGGGTGGGCGGCAAAGGCGCCGGTCCACCTGGCCCGGATCGCCCTCGTGCTGCACCTGCTGGCGCACCCGAAGGGCCACGACCGAAAGCTGGATGCTGGCACCCTCCGCGACGCCATCCAGGTGGTGGAGTACTACCGGGCGCACCTCGGGCGGGTGCTGCCGGCTTTCGGGGGCCCGATCCCGACCGGAAGCGCGGGGCTGGCCAGCCGGATCATGCGGGTGTTGGAGCGGGCGCTGCCGGATTGGGTGGGGCGGGCGGACCTGGCGGCGCGGCTGGGCGGCCATGACCTGGCGGAGGGGGTGGGGGTGGCGTTGGAGGGGCTGCTGGCCGCGGGACGGGTAAGCCGGCGCACCGTCGCCTCAGGTGGGCGGCCGCGCGAGGAGTGGCGGGGCATCAGGACCGACCTCGGGGGTGGCGAGGCTGAGGAAGACCCGGTGCGTGATAAGTGGGAAGACGTGGAAAGTCCGGAGCGGGGGGACTTATCACGTAATCACGTATTCGCGCAGCACCCCATTCCCGATGCCGAACCCGACCCCGATCCGACCTGGGAGCGCTGGGAGGAGCCGCTGTGAGCGTCCGCGGGGAGGCGGAGCGGCTGCTTGCCGAGTTGCTGCGGGCGGGAGCGATCCCCGTCCTGGAGGGGGGGCGACTCCGAATCGAGGCGCCGCCCGGGGCCCTCACCGCCCAGCGGCGGGAGGCCTTGGCCGGATGCCTGCCCGAACTGCGCGCACTCGTGACCGCCCGGTGGCGCTCGCGCGGGGAATGCATTGCTGCTCGGCCGTGCCGCCGGATGACCCCCTGCGCCCGGCCACTTGACGGCCGCCCCTGCCGCACCGCCGTGACTTGCTGCGTCTGCGGGGGCCTGCTGGTTCCCGGCCGCCGTTACTGCTGTCCTGCCTGCGCGGAGAACCCTCGAACGAAGGTGACGAACCACGAAGGAGATTCACGATGATGAGCCGCCCGATTCGCTGTCGCCGCTGCGGTACGTTGTTCATGCCCGACCGGTTCGCTGGTCCTCTGCGCTGGTGGCGCTTGTGCCCGCGCTGTCGGGGACCGCTTCCGCCGACGGGTGGAGTCCCAACACCGGACAGGGGACAGCTCCTCCCGTGCCCGACGGAGGCGGCATGAGCCGGTCGCTGTGGCGCTGCCGCAACCCGGCCTGCCCGGTGCCACATGGAGCGGTGCTCGGGCGACTGACGAGTGAAGGTGGTCTCGTCCTCGATCCGGCAGTGACCGGCTTTCGCTGCTACCTCGACACGCGACGGGCGATGGTAGCCTGCCCAGCCTGTGGGACCGCCCGGGAGTTCCGTGGCGGGGCGATCGTCTCAAGCCCTGACGCATCAATTCGCTGATTGGTGAGCCCTGCAGCCCGCCTCGACACCATTCGGCTCACGGAGGTGCTTGCCTGGGGGTGGCGGCGGAGTCTGTACTGGCAAGGAGACGCACCCACTGGAGGAGCGCAACATCGTGACGGACCTGGATGATCTGGTGAGCGTCTACGCGGATCCACGACGGGAGCCCTGGACGGCGAATGTGTTGCCCAGGCTTAGGGCGTTGGCGGTGGAGCCGAGCGGGGTCGTGATGCTGGCCGAGGCGTCGGGACTCAAGCCACGTGCGATGCGGGACGTGCTGGCGGGCCGGAGCCGACCGCGGGCGGCGGCGGGAGCAGCTCTTGCTGCGCTCGTTGCAGCGCTGCCCCAACCCAGCGGACGACGGTGCACGGGATGCGGTTTGGTGGTTGCCAGAGCCCACGCGCGCCGACAGGACTGCTCGAAGGCGTGTCGAGAGCAAGCGAAGTACGCGCGACGCGAGGCGCCCGCCCCAGTAGATGAACATGCCCCGAACTAACTCGGATCCTAGCTCTTTGCCCTCAGGATGGCTTCATCCTGGCGTGATAGATACGCACCTGTTCCCTTTACCCAATACTCACCAAGCTCAGCCATCACCCTGCTCACTTCCTCGTCCGAGAGATCGAGGCTCATGCCCTTCGACCGCGTCCGGATCGTTGCTTCCATCGCTTCAAGGCCAAGCTGATCGAGGACACGGCGCTCCGTCACGGGACCTATGGCCCCTCGGCCGAGCGATGCGACCAGGGAGGCTAGGCTTTCAAGCCGCGAATTCACCTCCTGGAGCGTCACCAGAACCTGAGCGTCGCGCCGTTCCACCGGGTCGGGGCTCTGGTCCAGGGCCTTGAGCTTTATAGCCTGGGAGATCGGGTTATCCACCAATGTTGGATCAGCTTCGACAGCGCGAATCTGCCGAACTAACTCGGTCCGGCATTCAGCAGCACTGTCGAGGTCAGTGTGATCCAGGAGGATCGTCCGCGACTGGACTACATCGAACGGAATGCGCTGCCCAACCTGGATGATCTGCACGACCGGCTTCTGGATCGCGTGCCGTATAGCCAGTTCATAGAAGACATTCGGGTTGTGATCCGTCAGATCGGCGATCACCAAATCGTCGTCTATGAGCCGGTTGATGACTTGCGACCCGATCATGCCGGGGCGCGGGTCCATATCGGCCCGGACAACTTCGTAGCCACAGTCGGTCGCGGCCGGCGCGATGACGTGCCGAATCACCTTGTCCGACCGCAGGCGAGTAGGACTGCCAGGATCGCCAATTGGAGCGATCACAAAGCACGTCTTGTTCCGGTGTTCGGGTCGCTTCGCCGCCATCTCGTTGAAGGGACACTACTCAGGGTCGAGGGACGATGCCGCGCCGGCCGCGGGTGGCGGCCGTCGCCACAGTGTATCCCCCTACGGACGATCTGGCGCGTCGCAGCCCAGGTTCCGGTGCGGGGCGGCGAGGCCTGGTGTAAGCGGCGGAAGCCGGGAAGCGTCGGGAGCGGGTGCCGGGCACGGCGTTTTCCCTGGCCTGCGTGCTGTGCGGCGTAGTCCTGGACCGAGCGGATCGGGACTACTGCGACGACTGCCTACCGGACTACCATGCCGAGCAGGCAGCCGGATCATTCGCCCAAGCCGGACCGGCCGTGCTTGCCAGGCTGCGCGGAAGGAGCCGACCCGGCCCACGGCGGAGACGCCGGGCGGAAGCGGGGTGGGAGCAATGCCGCGCACGTCACCGCCGTCGCCCGATGGGAGCGGGAGCGCAGCGACGACGAACCGACCGACCCCGACGCCTTCGCCCGCGACATCTTCGCCCGCCTGCGGGGAGTTCCGCTCCGCATCACGGAGGCGACGGGGCTTTCCGAGGGCTACGGCTCCTTTGCCCGGCGGGGGCAGACGGTGCCGCACCGGTGGCATTGGGCGACGCTGGCGCGGTTGGCGCTCGCTCAGCCACGCCAGGCGCCACGACGCGTCGGCTAAGCTTGCTCGACACTACCTTCTCGACCCAAGCCCCCAGCCAGGGAGCAATCGGTGCACCATTACGCGACGCAACTGGATTCCCCCGAATCCACCTTGGCCTACCGCACCCTCAATGCTGGGCGGGACCCTTGCGCCCGACGCACCCTCGAAGCGCACGCCGACCTCGTCGCCGTGTGGCACCGCGCGCTGACGCACCACTACCACACCATCTACGGCACTTTCACCGGGTTCGGGACGATGGAGTATTCCGGGGATCCCGCCGACCGGGGAGCGCTCCACGCCTGGCATGCCCGTCACGCCCTGCTCGGCACCGCCGGGCGCACTTCGAAGCTGGCCCTGGACGGGGCGCTCACCGGCTACTACAGCGAGTCGGCGGCGCTCTCTCGCCACATTACGGAGGGTTGGGCACATGCTGCTTATCTCCGCGTGCTGCCCTCGGAAGGACTACGGTGGTACTCAAGATCCCAGGAGGCGCCACACCACAGACCGCCGCCGAAGTTCCAGACGCTGATGACGAAGCTGAGGCAGGCCAAGGTTGATGGCGCCGCGATCAAGCTAGCCGACAGCCTGTTCGAGCAGGCGAGCAAGGGCTCCCACCCGTCGCGGGAGTTTCTCGGGCAGGTCAGGGGACGCCAGGAGGGGCTCCGGCAGCACTACACGTACGTGCCCGTCTTCGACGAAGACTACAGCGGCTCGGGCTTGGAGTGGGGAATCCTGGCGATGTACCTTACGCTCTGGGAGCTCGCCCACCTAGAGCCCCAGCCCCAAGAGTGGCACGACCAGTGGAAGGACATCGAGCGAAGCCTCATGTCGGCTCGCCCGCAGCTCGTGTCGTCCAAACCCGGCTAAACGTAGAGAGACATCGAGCACCGCAACGAGATCGGCCCAACGACGAGGTCCTGACGACGGCCGACGGTCTCATCGCGGACGGTAGGGCCGTCGTGGAAGACGCCCAGGCGTCTGCGACGTGCTAGGGCGTCTGTGACGAATGCGAGATGAATCTGGGGGGGCTGACCGCGACCGGTTGTCGCCCCAGGTTGCCGCCATGAAGCCGCTTTTTTCAGGATCCCAACCCGGCGACTTGAGCCACGGCAGCACGGCGAGACGATTCATCAGGCAGGCTCTAGTCTGCTCGGACACGAATCACCCGAGCACTCCGGCCGTGGAGGTGACTAGGGGGTGTAGCTCAGGGCCCTTGCGGTTGACCCCGCTCTCCGTTGAGGCTTGCAGTGCGTCGTGGGGTGAGCCGTCGGGAAACACAGTAGAGTGAGATGGCGGATGGAGAACGTGCGCGGCGAGGAGTTCTACCACTACCAGCCGGTCCCCGTCCCCTACTGGGGCGGCGTGCGGGCGACCCCATGGCAGGTGGGGCAGACGTACACCGTAGGCGCGGAATTCAACCTGTACTTCGACTTTTTCAACGAGAAGGGCTGGGGCTGGGCATCACCGGGCGGGCCATTTCACCCCAGCGTTTGGTTCGCAGAGCACGTGCTGAACGTACTCGATGGGCGGGAGCCTCCCCATCCGGACATTGACGGCTTCTACAGCTACGACGTGTTGGAGACGTTGCGCCTCACGACGTGGTCGCTCAAGAAGGAGGCCGACTTGGTGCGCGAGTTGGTCTTCGAAGAAGTGCGCCGGGAACACTTCCCTGACCACCCCTCCCGGCAGCGGTGTATCTGGGTTGCCCCCTCGAAGGAGGCCGCACGGTTCTGGCAGACTAGAACCCCAGGCAGGAAGCGCTGGTTCCGGGTTCGCCTCAGCGGGGTGATCCATGGGACCAGCAGCGAGTACGTCGTCGCCGACACCATATCGCTGAAGGAGTTGCGTGCCTTCGCCGAGCAGTACTGGAGCGGGACACCGGGTACTGAGCCGTTAAAGGACGAGGTGCTTTTCGAGGGCGTGGTTGAGGTGGTCGCCGACGTCTCCCCCGAGGAACTGGGCATGGCGTAGTCGGGCCACCCGGTCGAGTCCAAGGCACGCAAGACACCGCGTCTCTCGGGTGGCCAGCCTGCTCTACCTCGTGCCGCCGGCGGCGGCCCTCGAGGCCTACCTCCTCTTCGATGAACGGCTGGGCCCCCAGCGCTCGCCGGCATGGTCGTGGTCGCCATCGGCGTTGCCCTCGTCGTCCGACAGCCGCAAAGGGTCACCGGCCAATGACGCGAGCAGGGGTGCCGGCGGCGCAGTATGATCGGGTCCCACGAGGAGGCAACGAGCGGTGGACGGGACCGGGAACATCCTGCACGATCCGGTCGTGGCCTGGCGCGAGATCGTGCTCTACGGCCAGAACACGGCCACTTACAAGATCGCCCTCGGTCGCTGCCTCGAGCGCTTCGCCCGTGACGGCAAGGACTGGGTCCGCCTCCCGGAGTTGGCCGAGGCCTTCTTCGACCTCTACGTCGAACGGCTCCAGGCCGGCAAGCCGCAACTCCTGACGCCGGGTCGCCTCACGGTGATGGAGCGCATCGTCGCGTCCTTCAAGCACGGGGCGATCGACCGCGACGAGGCGATTGTCCGCGTGGGCCGCGAAGCCTTCGACGACGTCCTGCCCCGCTTCCATACCGTCTACGACCGCGCCGTGCCCGTCCCCTTCTACGAGCAACCCCCCGACGGTGGCCTCGTGCGCACCGACGCGGCCTTCGCCGTCTTCGCCCGCCCCGACGCGTCGGAGCTTGGGGCAGAGTTGGGCGCACGCTGGGACCTCCTCGAAGCTGCCTTCGACCTCAAACGGGTGCCAGGGAGCCTAGCCAACGATGTCCGCGCGATCTACCTGGCACGGGGATACGAGCGGACAAGCGTGACCCACCTGCGGCCCGTGCTCCACGGCTACCAGCAGGGACGCTGCTTCTACTGCGGCGAGCCGATCCCGCCGGACGACGGCCACGTCGACCATGTCATCCCTCGTCAGTTCCTGATGCACGACGAGCCGTGGAACCTGGTCCTGGCGCACGGCTTCTGCAATGAGCAGAAGAGCGACCGGCTGCCGGGGATGGCGTTCGTCGAGCAGTTGGTGACTCGCAACGAGCACCTGATCGCGAGCAACCACCCCTTGCGCCAACAGATCATCGACCAGCTCGGTGCGACCTCAGGACAGCGGCGGCGGGCTGTCCTGCGTGTCTATCAGGATGCCCGGGTCGCCATCCCCTACGAATGGGACAACCTGGCGGGCTACCAGCCGGCGACCAGCGACTTCTACCGGGCCATCGTCAGGAGTCTGACCGGGTGATCCCCTACGACAAGCTGGTCCGTGATCGGATCCCGGAGATCATCGAGACCGAGGGCAAACACTGCCAGGTTCGGGTACTCGACGAGGCCGAGTACGCCCGGCGGCTCGATGAGAAGCTCGCCGAAGAGCTGGAGGAGTACCAGCGGAGCGGTGATGTGGAGGAGCTCGTCAACCTGCTCGAGGTCGTGCGGGCGATCGCCGCTAGCCATGGACTGCCATGGGACGAGGTGGAGCGGCGGCGCCTCGCGAAGCAGGAGGCGCGCGGTGGGTTCAGCAAGCGCCTGCTCCTCCAAAGGGTGGACGGCGGTGAGCAGGGCAGGCCCGACGAGGAATTGGAGAACGGGCTGCTCCCCGCACAGGTACCGGGCTCGTCGCCGTCAGCCGGCGGAGGGACGGTCCGGAGCGGACGCGCAGAGCCATCGGGCCGGGCTTGACGGCGCCATTGATCGGTATACTGTAGTTCGCAGCCAACATTCCCCAATCTAGCAGTCGGCTACTCGTCGGCAACCGCTCGCTAGCCCGGGACGTGCCCCATGAAACGTGCAGTGGGAGATCGACCACGGGTGACGCCCGCCGCTCACCTCCGGTCGAGCCGCCCCCGCTCCGCCAGCGCTGCCGTGCGGGCGGCTCGGCGCCCCCCGTCGGGCACCAGGGGATGGGATGGCCCCGCGGTGCAGTGCAGGCTCAATGAGGAGGAGTGTCAGCGAACGGAGCGGGCGCTCCACGAGCGGGACGAGTACTTCCGCTTGCTGATCGAGGACGCCTCCGACATCGTCACCCTGCTTGGCGCCGACGGGACGATTCTCTACCAGAGCCGCTCCCTGACGCGGGTGCTCGGCTACGACCCGTCCGAGCGGATCGGCGAGAACATCTTCGCGACTCCCCTGGCTCACCCCGAGGACCTTGATGCGAAGCGCGACTTCCTTGCCCGTGCGCTCGCCACGCCGGGGGGGACGGTGTCGGCCACATTCCGCCTGCGCCACACAGATGGCACATGGCGCCACATTGAGGCGGCCGGACGGAACCTCGTGGACGACCCCCGCATCAGCGGTGTCGTGGCCAGCTACCGCGATGTCACGGAGCGCAAGCGGGCGGAAGTGGACCTGGCGCTGTACCGGTTGATGGTGGAGAGCGCCCAGGACTATGGCATCTTCCGTCTAGATCCTGATGGGCGCGTCGCGAGCTGGAACGTGGGAGCGGAGCGCATCAAGGGGTACGCCGCGGAGGAGATCCTCGGCCGCCACTTCTCGCTCTTCTACCCCACCGAGGACCTGGAGCACGACAAGCCAGGGCAGGAGCTCGTTGCGGCGGCCTCCATGGGGCGGTTCGAGGACGAGGGCTGGCGTCTCCGCAAGGACGGGTCGAGGTTCTGGGCGAACGTCGTCATCACCGCCCTGCGCGATGACCACGACCGGCTCCTCGGCTTCTCCAAGATCACCCGCGATCTGACCGAGCGCAAGCGTGCTGAGGACGAGGTTCGCCAGCTCAACGAGACGCTCGAAGAGCGGGTCCGCGAGCGCACACGGCAGCTGGAGGAGGTGAACGCGTCGCTGGAGGCCTTCGCCTCCTCGGCCTCTCATGATCTGCGGGCTCCCCTGCGGGGCATCCAAGGGTTGGCCCGCGTGCTGCTGGAGGACCACGCCGGACAACTCGACGCGGCCGCCCGGGACTACGTGGCCCGGATCGACCGGGCGGGCGCCGGGATGGACCGGCTTGTCCAGGACCTGCTCGCCTACGGCCGCCTCGGCCGCGTCGAATTCCGGCCCCGGCCCGTCGACCTTGGCTCGGCCGTGGGGGAGGCACTCGGGGAGGTCGCGGAGGCGCTGCGTGTGGCCCGTGCCCGAGTGGATGTCGCGCCCGGTCTGCCCCCGGTGCTGGCCCACCCCACCGTCCTGGTCCAAGTGCTGGCTAACCTCCTCAGTAACGCCGCCAAGTTCGGCAAGCCCGGTGGGCAGCCGCGCATCGAAGTCCAGGCCGAGAGGCGCGAGAGCCGTGTCCGGCTATGGGTGATCGACGACGGCATCGGGATCGCGCCGGAGGACCGGGAGCGGATCTTCGAGCCGTTCGAGCGGCTGCACGGGATTGAGGCCTACCCAGGCACTGGCGTCGGTCTGGCCATCGTGCGCCGGGGCGTGGAGCGGATGGGTGGCCGGTCCGGGGTGGAGGCGCGGACCGGCGGCGGCAGCCGGTTCTGGGTCGAGCTTCCGCGGGCGGGGTAGGGGCGAGGGGTGGCCGAGGCGCTGCGGATCCTGCTAGTTGATGACGACCCGGACGATCGGGCCCTGGCCATCCATGCCTTGCGCCGCGAGTTTTCGGAGCTCGAGGTGGAGGAGGTCGCCGATGCGGCGGGCTTCGCCGCGGCCCTGGAGGCGGGTCGGTTTAACGCAGCCGTGATTGACTACCGGCTGCGCTGGGGTGACGGGCTGAGCGTCCTCCGGGCGATCAAGGCCCGCTACCCGGACCGCCCGGTGGTCATGTTCACCGGCACCGGCACCGAGGCGGTCGCCGTCGAGGCAATGAAGGCCGGGCTGGACGACTACGTCGTCAAGGCCCCCCAGCACGTTGCCCGTCTCCCGGTGGCCCTGCGCCGAGCCCTGGAGCGGGCCGAGGCCGCCCGGCGGGCGGAGGTGGCGGAGGCGGCGCGGCGCGCGAGCGAGGAGCGCTTCCGCCTGCTGGCAGAGGTTGCCCAGGACATCGCCATCGTCATGCTTGACCCGGCCGGGCGCGTGGCCGAGTGGAACGCCGGGGCGCAGGCCGTGTTCGGCTACCGGGCGGAGGAGGTCATTGGCGAGCACTTCGGGATTTTCCGCACGCCTGAGGACCGGGCGGCCGGCCTGCCTGAGCAGGAACTGGAGCAAGTGGCCCGGGAGGGCCGGGCCGAGGACGACAACTGGCTGGTGCGCAAGGACGGGGGCCGTTTCTGGGCGAGCGGCCTCACCATCGGGCTGCGCAACGGCGGGCCGCGGGGCTTCGCCAAGATTGTTCGTGACCAGACCGAGCAGCGGCGGGCGCAGGAAGCGCTGGAGGCGCGGGCCCGCCAGCAGGCGGCGGTGGCGGAACTGGGCCAGCGTGCGCTGGCGACCCGGGACCTCGTCGCACTCATGGACGAGGCCGTCGCCGTCGTCGCTCGCACCCTCGGCGTCGAGCACGCCAGGGTGCTGGAGCTGCGACCCGATGAGCAGCTGCTGCTGCGGGCCGGCGTGGGCTGGCGGGCGGGGGCGGTCGGGCGGGCGACCGTCGAGGGGGGTACCAGCTCGCAGGCTGGCTACACCCTGCTCGTGCACGGCCCAGTGGTCTCAGAGGACCTCGGGGCCGAGGGGCGGTTCCGAGTGCCCACCCTGTTGCTCGAGCACGGGGTCGTCAGTGCCGCGAGCGTCGTCATCCACGACCACGACCGGCCCTACGGCGTGCTGAGTGCCGAGACGACCCAACGGCGCGACTTCACCGCGGACGACGTCCACTTCCTGCAGGCGGTTGCCAATGTGCTCGCCGCGGCAGTGCGGCGCCGGGAATTCGAGGAGCGCCTTGCTCAGGAGCGGGGCGAGACCGGGCGGCTGGCAGAGCTCAACCGGCTCCGGGGCGAGTTCGTCGCCTCGGTCTCGCACGAGCTGCGCACGCCGCTGACCGCGCTCCGCGCGGCCTTCGGCATGGTGGAGCAGAGCGGGGCCGACCGGCTCGAGCCGGAGGAGCGGGACCTGCTGGTCAACGGTCGGCGCAACGCCGAGCGCCTCAGCCGGCTGATCGAGGACCTGCTCGCCCACAACCAACTGGAGGCGGGGGTGGTCGAGATCAACCGCGAGCGGCTCGACCTGCGCCAGGTCGTCGCCGATGCCGTGGCCTCCGTCCACCCCTTGATCCACCAGAAGGGGCAGGAGCTGAGGATCGACCTGCCAGCGCCACTGCCCGTCGAGGGCGACGCCCACCGCCTGGAACACGTTGCCGTCAACTTGCTGGCCAACGCCCATCAGCATACGCCGCCCGGCACCGTCATCGCGGTGTCGGGGGCCGTCGCGGACGGAGAAGTCCGCCTGGTGGTGGCCGACGACGGCCCCGGTGTACCGGCGGAGGAACTGATGGCCGTCTTCAAGCGCTTCCACCGCCCGCGCTCAGCGGAAGGCGGCGGCTCGGGACTGGGGCTGGCGATCGCCAAGGGGCTGGTCGAGCTGCACGGCGGGCGGATCTGGGCCGAAAGCGCTGCCGGGGGCGGGGTGGTCTTCCACGTTGTCCTGCCCCGTCCGCCCATCGAAGCCGAGGGGTGACGCGCGAGCAGCCGGCCGCCAGGGACGCCGGCCCCGGCCAGGCCATGACCTTCGCCCGCATGACGCCGCCTGACGATCTTCCCGTACCCGCGGGCTTCACCCCCATCGGCGGGCCCGCCACACCACCCGGAAACGATGGGCGGTGCAAGCGTCATCCGCTGGTGCCCGTAGCAGCGGGGACCGCCCGAGCCGGTGCACAACTTCGGCACGCTATAACCTATCCTCCCGCCGTATGAGGAGCTTTTCTTCGGCTCCTCTACTCGCTGCAGGCTTTGATGGCAGCAGCATCTGCTAGAATGACGCCAACAATCGAGTGGTGGACACACGGGCCGCCTGAGCGAGCA
>JAUJMG010000111.1:3287-11379 GCA_030446955.1 Thermomicrobiales bacterium | reverse complement strand
AGACCGTGGGGGGCTTTGTGCTGGCTCGTTTCGGGCACGTCCCCACCGCCGGTGAGAGCTTCCAGTGGGGAGGCTGGCGGTTCGAGGTGGTGGACATGGACGGCCACCGGGTGGACAAGCTGCTGGCGACCGAGCTGCTTGAAGACACCCGATCGGATCTCACGACCCCCTGAGAATGGCCGACACAGGCTTCCCCACTCGTGACCAGGCGCTACGCGGTGCACTGTCGTGGAGCAGGCACCAGACGTTCTTCGTCAAGACCCGAGGGAGGGACTCAGCGCAGGTTTGCGGTCAGCCGAGGAAGTGCTCGGACTTCCTCACCTTGGTTTGAGGAACATCCGGCTACAGCCTGGGAGGAATGGAGGGATCTTGCGCACATCTTGCACGAGTGCCACGGGTTGCCAAGCGTAGCGTTTCTCCATGACACTGCGCGCTCGCGCCATGACGGCTTGGCCGTCGTTTCGGACGCTCCTGCGGCCGTGATCGGCGTGGGCCGACTGGAGTCCACCGTCCGGCGAACGATGAATGACGGAAAGGAGGTTTGACGGGGGTCAACGTCCCGCCACCCGTGGGACGGCCGGGGGGCTGCCCGGCCGAATCAGATGTCCAGGAGGGAAGGAAATGTCTACGCTCCGCCAGGGAGCCACCCGTTGGCTCGTCCCCGCGCTGGTGGGCATGCTCTGCCTCGGGCTGCTCGCGCCACCCCTCACGCTCGCCGAAACCGACCTCGACATCGGCGGCACCGCGGCGGTTGCTTACGCCAACGGCGATGATGTCCGCCTCCGTGCCTCGCCCGGATACGACGCGCCAGTGGTGGCCATGCTGCCGGAGGGAACTACGGCTGCCGTCCTTGACGGGCCGGTTTCAGCGAGCGATGGATCGTTGTGGTATCAGGTCGAGACGGCGGAGGGAACGGGCTACATCGTCTCCGACTTCCTCGCTGCCGGGTCGAGCGAGACCGGAACGGCCACCGACGCCGAAGTGAGCGTGGCCGGCGTCACGGCCACGGCGATCGGTGCCGAAAGCCAAACCGCCACCACAACCACGTCACTCAATCTAAGGACCGGTCCCAGCACCTCGAACGCGGTGCTGCTCGTCATTCCAGCCGGGAGCACGGTGACGATCACCGGCGGCGCGCAGAACGGCTTCTACCCCGTCACCTACAACGGAACGGCGGGCTGGGCCTCGGGCAACTACCTCACCACCGGCGACTCCGGTACGACACCGACACCCAGCGGTGACACGGCGACTGTGACGTCGGCGCTCAACCTGCGGACGGGTCCAAGCACATCCGACCCGGTCATCACTGTGATGCCGGCAGGGGCGACTGTGGCGCTCACCGGGGAAAGCGCCAACGGCTTCCTCGGCGTGACCTACAACAGTCGCACTGGCTGGGCCTACGCCGCGTTCCTCAGCACCGGTGGCTCCACCCCGGCCCCGACGCCGGAGCCGAGCCCTGGAACAGGCACCGCGACTGTCACCAGCGCACTCAATCTGCGTTCCGGACCCAGCACCACGGATGCGATCATCGCGGTGATGCCGGCTGGCAGCACCGTCACGCTCACGGGCAACAGCAGCAACGGGTTCCTCTCCGTCTCCTTTAATGGCCGCGAGGGATGGGCCTACGCAACGTACCTGGACACCGATGGGGGCTCCCAGCCGCCACCGAGCACCGACCCGGGTGGCGATACGGAGACAGCGGTCGCCACCGCCGCCCTGAATCTGCGCACCGGACCAAGCACGTCAGACGCGGTGATGACCGTCATCCCGGCCGGTGCCACCGTCACCGTGACCGGTGCAGCGCAGAACGGCTTCTATCCGGTCACCTATGCCAGCCGGAGCGGCTGGGCCTACGGCGCCTATCTGAGCATCGGCGGCTCCGGCACCAACCCGCCGGGCGGCGGAGGCAGCGGCATCATCTGGCCGTTCGCGAGCGGCGCGGCCTGGGAGATCATCCAGGGCTATAACGGCGGCACGCACCAGAACCGTGATGCGTATGCCCAGTATTATTACGGCCTCGATCTGGCGCGGGTGGACGGCAACACGGCAGGGCAATCGGTGCTGTCGCCGGTCAGCGGAACGATCCGGTGGACTCATGCGCCATCCGGTAGCATGGCGATTGACATGGGCAACGGCTACGCGGTGGCCATGTTCCACGCCACGTTCCTCTCAAGTTTGATGCCCGGCACGACCGTCAGCCAGGGTCAGTATCTGGGAACGGTCTCCGGACCGGGCGGGAACGGCTACGCCGTGGTGCCGCACCTAGAGATGGATGTCTGGCGAACGAGCGACGGCGGATATACCCGGTCGTCCGTTCCGTTCACCGGGATCAATGCCATTTCAGGGATGGAGTTCCCCGATATCGGGACCTACAACCAGCACTACGGAACCGTCTTCTATCCGTAAGCGGCACCCCGCCGAAGGGGATACGCACCAGTGCCGGCAGGGCCGCCGATCTCGCCGCCAACCGGTGAAGGCCAGCACCACGCTCGGCAACTGTCTTTCATCGTCTCCCGCATCTCCAGCGCTGGAGGTTTGGGAGACGATGCTGTCCCCGGGGGGTTCTGCGCGGGACGTGCGTTTTGATGGGACGTTACGGATGGATGCCATCGGGGCGTCCGGAGGGAACGGCGCCTCGTGGAACCGGAAGAACGGCGGGTGATGAACCCAGCGACCTACGTGACGCTTCGGACGCACCCTCCGCGGGCGCAATCTCCGAGCGAGCCAGGGGGAGCCGGACGGTAAACGTGGCGCCACGGCCGGGCTCGCTGGTCACGTCGACGCTGCCGCCGTGAGCCTGCACGAGTGAGGCAACGATGGCGAGGCCGAGCCCCGTGCCGCCACGGCTGCGCACCCGGGCAGGGTCGGCCCGCCAGAACCGCTCGAAGACTCGCGCCTGGTCCTCGGCGGCAATGCCGGGTCCCTCGTCGGAGACTGACACGTCAACGTGGTCCGCTTCCGGCCTGACGGCGACGTGGACGGGAGTGCCGGGGGGCGTATGGATCCGCGCATTGGCGAGGAGATTGTCGACAACCTGGCGCAGGCGGACGCGATCGCCGAGCACGACGGCTTCTCTATCCAGCGCTTGCGTGACAGGCCGACCGGGATCCACGGCGGCAAAGTCGGTGACCGCCTCCCGGACGAGATCGGTGATGTCGACGGGCGTGGTCTCTAGGCCGCGTTGCTGATCGAGCCGGGCAAGGAGCAGTAGGTCGTCGACGAGACGCGCCATGCGGCCCCCCTCGGCCCCGATCCTGCGCATCGCGTTGTCGATGCCTTCGGAGTTGGGGATAGCTCCCTGCCGGTAGAGCTCGGCGTAGCCACGCAAGGATGTTAGGGGCGTGCGCAGTTCATGGGCTGCGTCGGCGACGAAACGACGCAGCCGTTCCTCACTTGCCTCCCGTGCCCGCGCGGCACGCTCGATCTGACCGAGCATCTCGTTGAGGGCATGCCCGAGTTGTCCCAGCTCAGTATGCGGATCGGCGTCGGAGACCCGGCGGCTCAGATCGCCAGCAGCAATCGCGGCCGCCGTGTCGACCATCCGATCGACCGGTCGCAGGCCACGACGAATCAGCCACCAGCTGGCCAAAGCCGCAGCTATCAGGGCTAGCGTCCCGACCCCAAGAAGCATCCGTATGAGCCGGGCGACGGCGGCGTCCGCTGCTGAGAGCGGCGCAGCCGTGACCCGGAACGTGCCCTGGGGGCCACGCTCAACCAGCATCCGATAGGAGAGCGAGCCATCTACAGACGGAGTGGTGACGATGCGATTGACCAGGGCGTCGATCCGGGTGCTGGGGATCGGTGGAACGCGGGGCGGGGGCTTGGGATCGTCGAGGAAGCCGCACAGATCGGCCTGAATCACCTGACCCCGAGGACCGTAGACCAAGCGAGCGACCGGGCGCTCGAAGAGATCGTACCCTGTCCCCGGCTGAGAGACAGCAACCCCATCGGCATCAGGGCCGTCGCTACCGCGCCCTCCGCCGCGGGTGTCCCATGAAGTCTCGGTCCGCTTGACCAAGCGCCCGGCGTTAGTAACAACCTGGTCGTCGACCTGCTCAACCAAGGTGGCCCGTGTGCTTCGAACCAGCACGACGCCGAGGAGGACGAGCGTGACCGCCAGCACCAGCGCGACGGCGACCGCCAGCCGCGTCCGGATGCTCATCGCCTGGCTCTCCTCGGTAGGGGTGCTGACCGGATCATCCCCGTGGTGACTCGGCAGTAGGTGCGCGCAAGGCGTAGCCAAACCCTCGCACCGTCCGGATGAGCAGGCCCTCTCGATCATCAAGCTTCCGACGGAGATAGCTGATGTACGTCTCGACGCTGGACGGGTCGCCAGCGAACTCATAGTCCCAGACATGGTTAAGGATCTGGGTCTTAGAGAGGACACGATCGTGGTTGAGCATGAGATAGCGAAGCAGGCGAAACTCCGTCGGTGAGAGCGCGACCTCGGAGCCCGCGCGCCAGATCCGATGGGCGTCCTCGTCCAGGATCAGATCGCCGCAAGTGAGCCGGGCCGGCTCGCTCTGAACGCTCCGGCTGCGACGCAGCACGGCCTCGATCCGCAGAACTAACTCCTCTAGGCTAAAGGGCTTGGTCACGTAGTCGTCGCCGCCATCGGTAAACCCAGCGCGAAGATCCGCCGGGTCGTCACGGGCGGTCAGGAAGACCACCGGCACCTGATCCCCATTGGAGCGAAGTTTGCGGCAGACCGCAAACCCATCCAGATCCGGCAAGTTCACGTCAAGGACGATCAGATCGTAGGTGCTATTACGGGCCTCCGCAAGCGCTTCCCCACCGGACACGGCCGTTTCCACCTGAAAACCCGTAAACCGGAGAGCGGTGGTGACAAGTTCGCGGATCGGCTCCTCGTCCTCCACCACCAGAATCGTCTCATCACGGGAGCGGTGCTGCCTCATGCTGTCGCCCCTTCGCCTGCTGGTTCCAGCCTGAGACGTCATTACGGCGCGGCGGTTACCGGGGTGGCCAGGACCGGCGCCGGGGCTCCAAAGCCCGGGATGTCGGCAAACGGGGTGATGGGAATCCGGGTTGGATCCTCCTGCCAGGGAAGGCGCCCGGCGACGCTCGCCAGATACATCCCAAAGCCCCCGACGATGAGCGCGACGATGAGCGCAGTCGTGGCCAGCAGGGTGAGCCAGCGGTGCCGGCGAAGATAGGTCATCGAGATCGCGCTCCCTTCGGGAAACTGTCCGGGCCGCGTGGCACCGATCGGCCCACGCGGCCCGGTCCAATTTGGCCCTGGACGATTACGCCGCCCGCCCGGCGGTGATGTCCACCTCGAGCTTGACCGTCTCGTCCAACGAAACCACCGGTCCGATGACGGGCGGCTCAATGTTGAAGTCGGGCATGTCAAAGGTCGTGGCGGCGCTTCCCTTCAGGGTGTCGCCGTCGAGAGTCGCTTTCGCCTCCCAGGCGACGAGCTTGGTGACACCGTGGACCGTCAGGTTCCCGATCAGGAAGAAGGTTGCCTCCTGCTCGTCGTCCAGTGGCGCGCTCAACCCCTGGACCTCGGTCAGGACAAACGTCGCCAGCGGGTACTGCTGGGTCTCCAGGGTATTGTTGTAGAGGTAGTTGTCGCGCCTGGCCTCGTCGCTCGTGAGCGTTCGCAAATCGACGTCAAAGCGAGAGCAGGCCAGTGGCATCCCGGCGCCATCGAACAGAATTTGCCCGATCATGGCGTTGGTGCTGCCGACCGCTTCAGTGGCGCCTCGCCCCGCCAGTTCCTCCTGGGCACGGTAGCGCGCCTCTGACTCGTTGGCGACGATGGCGAACGCCATGGCAGGCGTTTCGGCCGCCTCGGTAGCTGCGGCGGTGGGAGCAGGGGCATTCCCGACAGCCGCACAGGGGAGGGTTGATGGTGCAGCTTCAAGCACGCCAGCTTCTGTCACCGGCGCGGGCGTCGCCTCCCGCGCGGCGGTTGGCCTCCCTAAAGAGGTGCTGAAGGCAATGAGGAAAGCCAGAGCGGACAGGATCAAGACCTTCGTGCGGCGCCGCGACGAGGATCCAGTCTGGTTCGGGGTCAATGGGTTCAACGCGGTTTCTCCTCTTGATCTTGCACGCGTATGTCCGATATCCCTGCCGGTCAGCATTACCAGGCCACAGCCGCGGCCCAAGCCCGTTTGCCCCGTTGGACACAGGCGTCAGGCAACGTCGAGCACATAGGTGAAGAAGCCCAGCGCTCCCTCCTCCTGTTCGGCCTTGTCATCGCGCTCCTGGAGATCCATCACCAGAGCGGGGTCGAAGATACGGTCCGACGCGTTGCTCGGCTCGTCGGGGAAGTAGAGCTGCGTGATGAGCACAGACTGGTTTGGCGCTTGGACCTTGACGTGGATGTGCCGTGTGCGGCCGGGATAGAGGCCCGGCACGACGGTTGTCAGTTCGTAGCGACCGTCCTTGTCCGTAAACTGGTGGCCACGCAGCTTGTAGCCGACGTTGTCGTATGCGCCGTCGTTGTCTGCCTGCCAGAAGTCGAGCAGGGCACCCTCAATTGGCTGGCAATCGGTGGAGTAGACGTAGCCAGTGACAACGAGCTTGGTCCCCTCCAGGCCTGGCTCCAAGAGCGAGGCGCGCTCCGGCGAGTTGGGGGTGAAGTAGGGTCCCGCTGTCTGTTCAAGTGTGGCCTCGACATCGTCGTCGTCGCCGCATGCCGGGGTCGGTGCCAACACCGGAGTCGCGGCCACGTCTGCGGTCGCACCTGGCGTTCCCGTCGCATCGGGCGACTGCGCCAGGGAGACGCCCGCCATCCGGCCCCCCAGAACCGTGAGGGCGAGCGGCGCCGGCAGCCCGAGAGCCAAGTGGTGCAAACGGCGACGCGTGAGCTTCGTCTTTGCCATCGTGTCCAAGGTCAGGCACTCCATTCTGGTCTGGTATGGCCGGGATTCCGTTGCTGCGCATCAAAACCGGTCGTCAGCCTATGGTCGTCCAGCACGACCGTCCCGCACGACTCACTCTATGGAGCCCGGATCAAGGCGATCTCCATATTTCCTGGGAGTTTGCTGTGAAACGGGCCGACGTGTCCGTGCCGATCCAGCAGGCGGCAGTGGCGGGAGTGGCACGCGCTACCGGTGATCGAAGCACGGCCTCGCCCCACCGGGTGGGGCGAGGCCGTGCGCTGCTCTGGCGGCGGTGCGGGAATGGGGAGAGGGGACGGCCGCTGAAGCCTGTCCGCCTCCCCGTCCTTCAAGCCGGGGCAGTGACTGCTCCGACCATTACAACGAGGTCGTGTCCGCGGATGCGGGCGTCGCTCCCGCCGAGGGCGTGGCGACGTTGACGCCAGTCGGCGTGCCGGCACCGGCGTCGATGAGCGCGTCGAGGTCGTCCTGAATCTGGTCGATCAGAAACGTCCGAAGTTCATCCCGGCTCTTCCCATGAGTGGCAGCCACCTCCGCGAGACTCATCCCCTGCCGTAGTTCAAGACGGAGATCATCCACTGTGACACCGAAGAAACTGGCCAGCGCGTTGAGGTCGACTGCCATCCCCGGCCGGCCGAAACCGGGGCCCACGCCCCCGTAGGGACCCTCAAGCGGTCCACGGCCGGGACCGCGGCGCAGACCATGACCGAAGCCATCTCGCCCGCCGAGCCGGCCACCGATCAGACCGACGTGACGGAGCGGAACGTCAGCGGCGTCGATCTGCCGCTTGAGGGCATCGGCAGCGTCGGCACTGATTTCGCCGTCCGACAGCCGCGCGTCGACGGCCTGCTTGAGCGTGGTCCGGATTGCCGCGTCCAGCGTGGCCGCATCGGTGCCACCGAGGTTTGCCGCAAGCTGGTCAAGGAAGTCCTGGTAATGGTTATCCGCGGTTGCTGCGGGGGTCGTCGTGGTCGGGTCAGTCGGGGTTGCCGCATCCTGGGCGGCCGGATCCGTCTCGGCGAACGCCGGCCCGATCAACCCGACGCCTAAGACCAGCGCAAGCAGTGCCGTCAGCCCTCCGATAAGAGCGAAGGGCCGTGGCGCCCTGGGATCTCGCCTCGTTTCCATCGTTCATCTCCTCCAACGTGCGTGCGCGGCTCATTCCTCCGCCCTCGCCGTGTGCTCATGTGCCGATTGCCGCGTCCCTGCGTGCGACCCATCGC
>JAUJMG010000111.1:0-3187 GCA_030446955.1 Thermomicrobiales bacterium | reverse complement strand
GCCGCGCAGGCCAACGCGGCTGTCGTCACCGTCACCAACCTGCAAGAGATCGCGTCCCCATTCAGCGGTTCCAATGAACCACAGCAGGTCGGGGTTGGCTCGGGATTCATCCTCGACACCGAGGGTCACGTCGTGACCAACAACCACGTCGTCACGGGAGCGGATGCGGTGTCGGTGCAGTTCTCGGACGGCACGGAAGTCGACGCAACACTCGTGGGCCGTGATCAGTTCCAGGACGTAGCGGTGCTGCAGCTGGACCTGAGCAGCACCACCGTGGTGCCCGGCGTCGTCACCCTTGGCATGTCCGACGAGATCGAGTTCGGCGACACCGTTGTCGCGATCGGCACCGCACTCGGGGCGTACCCCAACACCGTCACCACCGGTATCGTTGAGGCTGTCGACCGGGCGCTTGACACTGGCCGCGGCTACGAGCTTGCGCACCTCATCCAGCACGACGCGGAGCTTTGGCCGGGCAACTCGGGTGGCCCCCTGCTCAACCTGGACGGCGAAGTGATCGGGATGAACGTGGCCGGAAGCACCACCTCCGGTCAGGGCACCGCAGGCGAACAGGTCGGCTTTGCCATCGATATCAATGCCGTAATGGAGATCGCGACGGAACTCATCGAGGACGGTGAGGTAGCACGACCGTTCCTTGGCATCGAGAGCGCCCCCGCTGGGTCGGGCCACCGCGTGGCCGACCTCGTCGCCGGGGGACCGGCGGAGGAAGCGGGCATCGAGGTCGCCAACGTGATCACGGCAGTTGAGGGCCATGAGGTCGATAGCAATCACCCCCTCCTCAACCTCCTGTTCGAGCACGATCCTGGGGACACGATCACCCTGACAGTCGAGCGCGACGCTGAGCAGCAGCAAGTGGACGTCATCCTCGACAAGCGGCCAGCGGAGACGCCGTAGTCTCGCCGTCACGTTGATCGCGACGATGCCGCTGCTCCTCCGCTCGGGAGAGCATCCCTAACCCGGTGACAAGGGGCGAGCCCGCGCAAGGCAGGCCCGGCCCGGTGGGGCCTAACCCCTCTCTTGGTCGCCGCGGCATCTGCACGAGATGGTCGCCGGAAGGGCGCTGAGATGCGCTGACGCACCGGCCGCCCGATGGTGGGCCGGGCGAAGAGAACGTAGCCAACCACCCCGTCAACGACTGAGAACCTGTTTTTGACTTGGGGCCACCACGGTGAAGGTGATGGAGCATGAAGCGGGCGAACGCAGCGTAATGCAGACCTACGAGGTTTCAGGCAGTCGTTCGTCATCGCAGGCCGGGCAACGAAGGCGCGCGGTCCAGGCGAAGGAGCACTCGATGATCCACCAACCCGGCAACAGGACGAAGCCGCGTTTGGCCCCGTCCAGATTCACCACCCGGGTAGGGCTTGCGCCGATGCCCCAAGCCTACCGAATCCAGCACAGGCTCTCGTGGTCTGTCTTGCCTCCATCGCCACAACCCGTGCGTGGTAGGGGCAAGGCATGCCTCGCGCGGGTGGCCGGCAACCAGGTGACGCGGGCGTCGCCCCTACCCAGCGGAACACCGTTGACTCACCACTAGGCGCCCCCGGCCGCCGTCGAACGTGTCCCTAACCGTGGCCGCTCACGGATCGTAGCGGACGACTGTCCTCCCCTGGGTCGCAGCCCCGCCGGCATCCAGCGACTTCATCAGCCACGACGGGTCCGTCGGCACCACCAGGGTGCGCGGATTCCCGTCGCTGGTGTAGAGGACCACCTCGCCGTCCTCGAACTGCGGACGCCAGTGCTCCATGTTCGCGTCGAACACCTGCACACGTGGGATGAAGATGGGGTCCCAGGCCACATCAGCCGGCGCGGGGGCCGGCTCCGCCCCGACCTTGAGCGCCCCCGCCAGCTTGATTCGGCGCCCCTCGTACACGAAGCCGTCCCGCATCCACGCGACTTGGCGGGCGTGAAGGTCGGGGTCGGGATAGTTGCCGTAGGGCATGGCCATCAGGTCGCCGTCGTGGCCGGGCGCGTGCTCGTCAAGCCAGAGCACCGCTTCCCCGATCTCCGCCTGGAAGGTGGCGTCGTCCACGTCCAGCAGATCGGCGTGGCCGAAGGTGTGGTTGCCAACCTCATACCCGTGGTCAAGTAGCCACCGGAGCTTGGCGTCGCAGAAGGGCTCCTGCTCCGGCTCGTCGGGCACCGCGAAGCAGTTGAAGGGCAGGAACGAGAAGAAGCCGCCGCGCCCGAAATCGGGGTGCTTTGTGTACATCTCCTCCATCACCCCCACCGCCGAGTTCGGATCGACGGTCAGCGAGCCGTCGGCCCCCTCGAGGAAGCGGAACTGGCCGGCGGTGGCGTCGTCGAAGGTCAGCACCACCGGGTGCTTGCCAGGCGGCGCCGCGATCCGGTTAGTCACCAGATCCCGCAGCGAGACCACGTAGAAGTCGTGCGCGTACAGCCACTCCAGGTCGGCCCGGAAGTCGTCGATCGTGCGCGTGTACTCGTCCTCCGCCTCCGGGTCGGTGGTGAAGAAGTGCCACTCCAGCACTGGCACCTGCCCAAGCTCGTTCGGTTGGTGCACGGCCAGCATGACCGCACTGAGGAGCGCGGCACTGGAAGGAGCACCGTCCCCAGGAAGGCTCCCCCCTCCGACGCCGAGAGGAGTGGCGGGGGTGCCCATCGGCGTTGCCGGAGGCGCCGGTGTCGCCGCGGGCGAGACGAGCGACGTTGCCCGATTGGCGCTGGCCACCGGAGAGGCAACAGCATCGCTCTGGAGCGGGGCCGCCGACCGGACGACGGCCGCAACCAGCACGACGTTCGCCACTACCGACACCGTTAGGAGCGACTTGAATCCTGGGCGCACCGGCTACCCCCCACGCGGCACAATCCCCGGCAGCTAAACCAAAGCGCTCGGTATGTCACACTACAATGCATAGAGTACGTACATTGGACTGAGTGTCAAGCAGGGGATGGGCCACCCGTCATGGGCCGAGGTTCAGGTGGCGTTCCGGGCGCGGCACAGGCTCGGGCTCGGTTGCGAGTGGCCGAGGTCAGGCGCGTGTTGAAAGGGGCTGATCTGGGCGCGGGGGATGCCGACGGGGCTGGTGCTCGCGTGGTCACATTGGAGGCGCCCACCCGGTGCGGGCGAAGCTCAGCCACGCCAAGCGCCGCAGATCTAGGGTGTGGTATGCACTTGTGACGACCATGCCGAGTCATTCGAGGAGACCGA
>JAUJMG010000110.1 GCA_030446955.1 Thermomicrobiales bacterium | reverse complement strand
ACCGCTTGAAATGTGCGTAAAACTCAGCTACACTCGGCTTCGCTTGCTTTCGGAGGCCATCAGCGCTGTGGGGAAGGTTCATGGAAACCTACCAGTCCCGTCGTCGCTGCCCCATGATCTGTTAACCGGGTTGCCCCTCGCTCTTTGGCGCGGGGTTTTTGTTTACTCCCTTCCATTTGTCGCGCAACGCCCCCTGCCTCCTCCCCTGCTGCGCTGCGCTCGCCGACGAGGTGGTGACGCATCCATGGTGACAAGCCTGATTGCAAAGGGCAAAGACCAGGGTTACCTGCTCTCCGACGAGATCATCGCGGCGTTCCCGAACCCCGAGGAACAGATCGAGTCGCTCGATGACCTGTACTCCAGCCTTGTGGCTGAGGGCATTGAGGTCCTGGATCAGGCCCCGGTCAAGCCGGCTGGCAAGGTCAAAGAGACGGCCGCCGAACGCCATGAGCCCGATGATGCCATGTCTGCCGGGGTCGGCGACTCCGTGCGGCTGTACCTCCAGGAGATCGGCGAGACCGACCTGTTGACGATGCAGGAGGAGGTTTGGCTGGCAAAGCGGATGGAGCGCGGCAAACTTGCCGAGCAGCGCCTCCTCGTCGACGTGCTGAGCGTCGAGACGAGGGAGTCGCTGGAAGCCGACCAGTTAGACGGGGATCGTGCGCGGGCCCACCTCATCCAGGCCAACCTGCGTCTCGTTGTGTCGGTGGCGAAGAAGTATGTGGGCCGTGGTCTCTCCTTCCTCGATCTGATCCAGGAAGGCAACATTGGCCTGATGAAGGCAACTGATAAGTTTGATTACACCCGTGGTTACAAGTTCAGCACCTACGCGACCTGGTGGATTCGGCAGGCTATTACGAGGGCAATCTCTGACCAGAGCCGGACGATTCGTCTCCCGGTCCACGTCGGTGAAACCATCAACCGCGTCAAGAAAACCGGTCATCGCCTCCAGCAGATCCTAGAGCGAGAGCCCACTCAGGAAGAGATTGCTCGCGCGATGGACATCTCCGACGAGAAAGTCCGTCAGGTGCTTGATGTGGCGCGGCACCCCGTCTCCCTTGAGGCTCCCGTCGGCCAGGACGGTGATGCCTTCCTCGGAGACTTCATCGAGGACGAGACGATGCCTGCTCCGCTGGAGGTGGCATCGCAGCAACTCCTACGGTCGCAGATCGGCGACGCGTTGAACAAGCTCACGGAGCGGGAGCGAAAGATCATTCTGCTTCGGTTCGGGCTCGAAGATGGCCGCTTCCGAACGCTTGAAGAGGTTGGCCGGGAGTTCGGCATTACCCGCGAACGAATCCGGCAGATCGAGGCAAAAGCGCTCCGGAAGCTCCGCCATCCAACCTATAGCCGTAAGCTCCGCGGCTATTTGGAATAGCGGTCGCAATCTCGCTCGTGAGCAAACAATGGATGCGGCGGGGCTTTTTTAGCCCCGCCGTTCTTCATACTTGGCGAAGATGAGCGAGACATTGTGTCCTCCGAAGCCGAGGGAGTTGCTCATGACCGTCCTGATCGGCAGCGAACGCGCCGTGTTAGGGACGTAGTCGAGGTCGCACTCCGGATCAGGCGTCTCGTAATTGATCGTGGGAGGCGTACACTGGTCCCGGATGGCGCAGAGCGAGAAAACCGCCTCCATGGCGCCTGCTGCGCCAAGCAGGTGGCCTGTCATCGATTTGGTCGAACTGATAGGGAGGCGTCGAGCTTCCCCACCGAAGACCGCCTTAATGGCAGCCGTCTCAAGCTTCTCGTTGAGTTGGGTCGACGTACCGTGGGCATTGAGGTAGTCGATTCCATCTGGCGACAGCTCAGCGTCCCTTAGTGCGAGGCGCATGGCGCGGACTGCCCCCTCACCGCCGGTGGCCGGCTGCACCTTGTGATACGCGTCGTCGGTCGCGCCGTAGCCGACGCACTCCCCAAGGATCGGGGCATTGCGCGCCAGCGCATGACCCAGTTCTTCCAGTACCAGCATGGCAGCCCCTTCGGCAAGCACAAAACCATCCCGGCCCGCATCGAATGGCCGGCTGGCCGCTTGCGGGCATTCGTTTCGAGTGGAGAGGGCTCCCATGGCATTGAAGCCGGCCACGCTAAGCGGAGTAACTAAAGCCTCCGCTCCCCCGGCCAACATCACATCGGCACGTCCGTCGCGGATCATCAAGGCGGCTTCGCCGATAGAATGTGCGGCGCTTGCGCAGGCTGAGACGGTGGCGAAGTTGGGTCCTCGTGCTCCTACCGCGATCGCCACGTCGCCAGAAGCCATGTTGGGTAGCATCATCGGCATGAAGAAGGGACTGAGCCGGCCCGGCCCTTGACGCATCAGCGTCTCGGCCCCCTGCTCGATCGTCTCCATCCCTCCCATGGCGGTGCCCACCAACACGCCAAACCGATCGGGTGATCCGCCTCCCGTCGACAGTTGCGCATCTCTCATTGCCTCAAGGCTCGCCGCGACCGCGAACTGGGCGTACCGGTCCATCCGGCGGGACTCCTTGCGGCCGATGATCGACGCCGCATCGAAGCCCTTCACCTCGCCGGCGAACCGGGTGTCGTGGTTGCTCGCGTCGAATCGGGAGATGTCGGTGATGCCCGAGCGACCTGCCCGCACGGCCTCCCAATTCTCCGATGCGCTGTTCCCCGTCGGCGCAATGGCACCGGTTCCCGTCAACACCACCCGTCGTCGGGCTGTCGCCGCCATAAACTCCCTCCCCTCCCCAATCTACAGACTTCCGAATAAAATACCCGATTGCCTGCGACTCCGATCCATGGCCGTCATGCGTGCCCGGATGCGATCGTCGCCTGAGGCGCCATCGAAGCCCGACAAGTGGTGACACTGCCAGCAGGCGGGGCGTTCACCGCCTTGTTGAGGTCTCTCCCACATGCTACCCTCGGGCCGTGGCTGACCCTGCGGTGCTCGTGATGATCTACGTGGTCTTGAGCCAACAGAATGAGAGTCGGGAGCTGCTCCCTGGACGGTCCGCCGGCCGGGGCTGCGGCGCCCACCTGCGAAAGCAGGTTCAAGGCTCCGTTGCACACGGCACAGGCGGGGTCGGCCCGTTGACCTCATTGCCCCCCGGTTTCCAGGCCGCGGCGCATGCGGCGTCTAGATGATTATTCTCATCCACGGGCCCGACACATGGACCGCGCGCACCTATCTCCAAAGCGTTCTCACCGAATATGATCCGAGTGGCGCCAGCACTACCCACCTCGACGGTCGCGCAGTCACACTACCCCAGATCATCGCTCAGGTTGGAACGGCAGCGTTTTTCACCGGTCGCCGCGTGATTGTGGTGCAGGATTTACTTGCCCGCGCCTCCCGTCCGGGGAAATCTGGCGTCGCAAACGAGGATCACTCGTCCGACGATCAGCCCTCGACTGCCTTGAACCTCGCTCCACTCTTCTCTGCTACGCCGCTGGAGAACGTTCTCATCCTGATTGACCCAGATCTCTCGGGCGTGCCCGCAGGCGTCAAACGCTCGCTTCCGTCTGACGCTCAGGTGCTTGCTGGCGAAGCTCCCCGTGGACAGCAGCTGGTCGCTTGGGTCACCAAGGCGGCAAAGGAAGAGGGTGGGGTGTTGGAACCGGCGACTGCCCGCCTCCTCCTGAATCGCCTCTTCCCGAACTCCTGGTCCACCAAGCCGACAAATCCTCGCTATGACCGACCGCCTGATCTTGAGCGTCTCCGTGGCGAAGTGGCAAAGCTGGTCACCGCCGCTCACCCGGGTCCCGTAACGACCCACCACGTTGATCTCCTGGTGCCACAAGGGGACGCCGATCAAATCTTTCGATTCACTGACGCGGTAGCGCGGGGCGATCTCCCAGTCGCGTTGGACGAGTTGGCAAAACTGCTGGATGCGGGAGAAGAACCGTTTCGGCTTGCCGCCCAACTTCATCACCAAGTGGAACTGGCGGTCGCTCTCGGTGTGTCGGGGGCTCCAGGTGATCCCGTCAGGATTGGCAGGGATCTAGGCCTCAGCAACCCGAACCGGATGATCAGCGTCGCAAATACCCTCCGGGGTAAAACCGCAGCCTCGGCCCGTGCGGCTGTCCTTATGGCGACGCGAGTCGACCAACTGGCAAAGCGCGGAGCTTTGCGGGATCCGCAGGATGTCCTGTACGAGATGGTGCTCGGCCGGGCTGAGCAAAACGTGACCCGTGAAGACACCGAACGGGGCGGCCGGTAGATGCCGCCCCGTTCGCCATGGGTTCCGCGAGAATGTGATGCTGGCCCGTCCTACGCGGCCGCGGTATGGCCCAGCTTGTTGAACTTCGCCATCAGCCTCGACTTCCGCCGAGCGGCGTTATTCTTGTGGATGATGCCCTTGCCCGCGACGCGGTCCAACATGCTGATGGCGTCGCCCACCGCCGTCGCCGCGACAGTCTGGTCGCCCGCCCGGATCGCCAACTCAGCCTTTTTCACAAACGTCCGTGCCGCCGACCGGTACGGCCGATTCCTCGCGCGGCGCTGCTCCGCCACCCGAATCCGTTTCTTCGCCGACTTGCTGTTGGCCACCCCGGATAACCTTTCGCTGTCTGTCCCAATCTTTAGAGGCACGCCGCGACGCGGCGCTGCCGGAACGCTTCGCAGATGGTACCAGACCGGCTGCATCCCCTCAAGGGCGGCACGGGTTCGCAGATGAGCGTCAGACCAAACGCGACCCCAGCCGGGTGCCCTACTTCAAGCCGAGGTGAGCGCCGGATTGCGTCGCCAGCGGGGCCGCGCGTCGGACGACCGGCGACAGTCACTGCGTCCTCGCTTGTTCAGAGCGCGACCATCGTCGGGGTGGCCTTTGTCCTAAGCCGAATCCTGGGGATGCTTCGGGAAATTATCGTAGCAGCCCGTTTTGGGACGAGCGGGGAGTACGGCGCGTATCTCGCTGCCTTCCGAATTCCGGATTTGCTGTTCCTGGTCATCATGGCTGGCTCCTTCGGGTCGGCGTTTATCCCGGTCTTCGCCGGTCAACTTGCACGCGGACAAGACGAGCGAGCCTGGCAGCTGGCCTCTGCGGTCATCAATCTCGCGGCGGCCGCGATTTTGATCTCGGCGGCGGTCGTCTTTGTCCTCGCCGATCCGATCGTCCGTTATCTTGTCGCGCCGGGCCTGTCCCCCGAACTCCAGAACCTTGCCGCGCAGACGATGCGGATCTTGCTTCTCTCTCCCGTGCTCCTCGGCCTCGGCATTGCGGCGAAAGGCATCTTGGAGGCGCAAGACCGCTTCCTTTTGCCCGCCCTTGCACCGCTCCTCTACAACCTAGGAATCATTGTCGGCGCGCTCGTGCTAGCACCGTTCTGGGGCGTTTACGGTTTGGCGGCCGGGGTCGTGATCGGCGCTCTCGGTCACGTCGGGATTCAAGTTCCCGGGCTGCTTCGCTCTGGGATGCGGTACACCAGAAGCTTCACAGTTCGCGTTGCGGGTCTTGCCGAGGTTGGCCGGCTCCTCCTGCCGCGGGTTATTGGCCAAGCCGCCTTCCAGGTCAATTTCATCGTGGTGACCTACTTCGCGTCCCAGGTCGGCGACGATCGAATTGCCGCGCTCAACTACGCCTGGCAGCTCATGATGCTGCCACACGGGGTGCTCGCCCTAAGCATCTCCACGGTCATCTTTCCCTCAATGGCGCGGCTCTTTGAAGAGGGCCGAATCTCCGAACTTCAAGTGACGTTCGCCCGCGCGGTGCGCCCGCTGCTCTTCTTGACGCTGCCGGCGGCAGTGGCGTTGTTCGCATTTCGTACAGCAGTCGTTCAAACCCTGTTTCAGTACGGAGCGTTCTCGGCGCGATCCACCGCCCTCGTCGCGGATCCACTCGCCTTTCTCGCCCTCGGGCTGGTCTTCTACGCCCTTGTCGAGGTGCTGACGCGGGCCTTCTACGCAATGCACGATACCCGCACGCCGGTGATCGCCGGTCTCGTGATCATCGGCATCAACGTCACCCTGAGCTGGGTGCTTGTCGAGCCACTGGGTCATGCCGGTTTGGCGCTCAGCCTCGCCCTCACCACGGGCATTGAGGCGTGTATCCTGATCGAGGCCCTTAGCCGCCGGCTCGGCGGCATTGGCGCCAGGTTCGGCTATTGGCTCGCGAGGCTTCTTGCGGCTACCGCCGTCATGGCAGCAACCGCAGCGATCATCGCCCGGCCCCTCACCGAGGCAACGGCACCCGGGGCGGGCCCCCGGGTTGTTCAGATCGCCTTGTTCATCCTTGGCTTCGCGATCACGGCTATTGCCTTCACGATTACGGCTGCCGTCGCTGAACTGGAAGAAGTCGATCAGTTTGCGGCTCGCGGGACGGGGATCGCTCGTCGCCTCGTTCGTGCCGCCGGCCGGCGGGCGCGACGCTAACGGTCGCTCGACTATACTCCGTCGAGACCCTCTTGCCGTTCGTGGATCGAGAAACATCGCGGAATGAGCGACCAGCACGTCAACGCCAACATTCGCAACTTCAGCATCATTGCCCACATCGACCATGGTAAGTCCACTCTCGCCGACCGCCTGCTTGAGCGCACGGAAACCGTGGCTCAACGAGAGATGGTTAACCAACTCCTCGACTCCATGGACTTGGAGCGAGAAAAGGGGATCACCATCAAGGCGCGGGCGGTTCGGATGCGGTACCGCGCCAAGGACGGCGATGAGTACGAGCTTAACCTGATCGACACGCCGGGCCACGTCGACTTCTCATATGAAGTCAGCCGGAGCCTTGCGGCCTGCGAGGGTGCCCTGCTCGTCGTCGACGCCGCTCAAGGCATCGAAGCCCAAACGATGGCGAACGTTTATCTCGCGCTGGAGCATGACCTCGCTATCGTGGCGGTGATCAACAAGATCGACCTCCCGAATGCTGACCCAGAGCGAGTCTCTGGCGAGGTCGGGCAGTTCATCGGCTTGCTCGACGACGAGGTGGTCTTGGCCTCAGCTAAAGAGGGCCGGGGCATCGAGGACGTCCTCGAAGCCGTGGTGGCGAAGATCCCGCCCCCAAAGGGTAATGCCGGGGGAGCTACGCGAGCGCTGATCTTTGACTCCCACTACGACCCCTTTAAGGGGGTCATCGCGTACGTGAAGATCGTGGACGGCCAGATTGGCGGAGACGACCGTATCCGCCTGATGGCGACTGGCAAGCAGGCGGACATTCTAGAGGTCGGGTTCTTCTCACCCAATATGCAGGCCACCGACGTGCTGAACACGGGCGAGGTCGGCTATGTGGCGACCGGTTTGAAGGTGGTCAAAGACTGCCAGGTCGGGGATACGATCACGCTCGCGGCAGCACCCGCAAAGGAGCCGCTCCCCGGTTATCGCCCCGCGAAGCCCATGGTCTTCGCCGGCCTCTACCCGGTGGACAGCGAGGCCTTTCCGCTCCTCCGGGACGCATTGGAGCGGCTTCAGCTCAACGATGCCTCGCTCACCTACGAGGCCGAGTCTTCCCTGGCCCTTGGATTCGGCTTTCGCTGTGGCTTCCTTGGACTGCTCCACATGGAAATCATTCAGGAGCGACTGGAACGGGAATACGGGCTGGATCTGCTGGCGACTGCCCCCAGTGTTGAGTACGAGGTGGTGCTCAGAGACGGAACGACTATCACCGTCGACAACCCGGCTGATCTGCCACCTGCTGGCGAGATCGAGGAGATCCGCGAGCCCTGGATGAAGATCAGCATCATCGTCCCGTCCCGATTCATCGGTGCGGTGATGGAGCTCGTGACGGGCCGGCGTGGCATCTACGAGGAGATGGTCTACCTGGACGAAGATCGGGTCCACCTCAAGTTTGAGATGCCCCTCGGCGAGCTCATTGTGGACTTCTACGATCAGCTTAAAAGCCGCACGCAAGGGTACGCGTCACTCGACTACACGTTTGCTGACCTCCGAGCGGCAGATCTTGTCAAACTCGACGTTCTCGTCAACGCCGCGACGGTGGACGCGCTCTCCCTTATCACCCATCGAGATGACGCGTATTACAAGGGGCGGGAGTTGGTCCAAACGCTACGAGGATTGATTCCCCGCCAGATGTTTGACGTGCCGGTTCAAGCATCGATCGGCAGCCGGATCATCGCTCGAGAGACCATCCGAGCGATGCGCAAGAACGTGCTCGCGAAATGTTATGGCGGTGACGTCTCGCGAAAGCGGAAGTTGCTGGAGAAGCAGCGCGAGGGCAAGGCCCGGATGAAGGTCGTCGGAAGTGTGGAGATTCCTCAGGAAGCATTCATGGCTGTCCTCAGTCTCGGCGGCGATAAGGCGACGGCGGGGAAGGGATAGCGACGGTGCCTCCGATCATCACCGTGGTGGGTTTGGGGCCCGGACACCCGAGTGCTCGCACCATCGCCGCGCAGCGGGCGCTGGACGCCGCGCAGCGCATCCTGCTTCGCACGAGCATCCACCGGGGGCTCGAGGATCTGGCGGAGGACCCTCGGGTGTCCAACTGCGACGACCTCTATGAACAGTCGCAAACCTTCGATCAGGTCTACACCTCAATCGTGGAGCGCATCCTTGACCTGGCCACCACGGCGCCCTTGGTCTACGCGGTGCCGGGACACCCCTTTTTCGGCGAGCGGACGGTCGACTTCCTTCGGCGGCGAGCTGAGGAGTTAGACATTGAAATCGAGCTGCTGCCCGCCGTGAGCGCCCTCGATGCGATCGCATCGACGATCGCCATTGACCCGTTCGCGTCGGAGCTCCAACTCCTTGACGGAGTCCTTTTAAGAAGCCTAACGGAGCAAGAACCGTTCGCCGGCGGACACCTTGGTGTTTATCCGTACCGGCCGTGCCTCATCAGTCAGGTCTACGCGCCTGAGGTCGCCTCCGCCGTAAAACTCGCTCTCACTAGGATCTACCCAGACGACCACCTGATCGAGATCATCCGCTCCGCAGGAATTCCGTCGCAGGAGGAGCGGCATCGCTGCGCCCTCTTCGAACTTGATCACCAGCAGGTGGACCATCTCACGAGTGTCTACGTGCCACCAATGCCATCGCTTCAGGCACATCGCAGCGCGGCAACGCTCTCCCAAATCATCGCCCGTCTACGCGCTCCCGGCGGTTGCCCGTGGGACCGCGCCCAAACTCATGCCTCCCTCCGCGACGCACTGATTGAGGAAGCGTACGAGGCCGTCGATGCAATTGACGCCGGCGATTCAGGAAACCTTGCCGAAGAATTAGGAGACGTAGTCTTACAGGCTGCCCTGCACGCCCAGATCGCGGAAGAAGCCGGTGAGTTCTCGTTCGAGGATGTTCTGGAACAGGTGAGCGCAAAGCTGCTCCGCCGCCATCCCCATGTCTTCGGGGATGCCTCGGCCTCCACGCCGTCGGATGTGGTGAAAACTTGGAACCAGGTGAAGGCCGACGAGCGGCGCGCCCGAGGAGAGGCTGAGCAAGTCCTGAACAAGGTTGAGCGGCTCCCCCGCTCCATGCCGGCTCTCATTAGAGCCGCTCGGGTGCTGAGGGAGGAAGTGACCATTGAGGCGCCGCAGACGTCTTTGCCGGCAGATAACCTCGGGGCGCAACTGCTGGACGTGGTGGCGCGAATCGTGGCAAGCGGCCAGGATCCCGAAACCGAGCTGGACCGGGCTTTGAGGGATCGTCTGGCGAAGTCGGCTGACTCTACTGGGATCTCATCGCCGTCCACCGACGTAGAGGAGATGATTCGACTGTGATTCTCGAGCACGACGTACCACCCGCCGTCACAGGCAAGCTGACTTGTGGATCGCTGCGGGAAGAGCATGCGGGAGACGCCGTCGTCCTCCAGGGCTGGGTCAACCGGCGGCGCGATCTGGGCGGCCTTATCTTCGTGGACCTCCGCGACCGGTACGGAATCACGCAGGTGGTCTTCAACCCGCAAACTGCCCCGGAGGCCCATGCCGCCGCAAGCGATCTCCGCAATGAGTTCGTCGTGCGGGTGCAGGGGATGGTACGCCCGCGTCCCGTTGGCACCGAGAACCCGAAGATGGCCACGGGGGGGATCGAAGTCGAGGCGGCTGCGGTCGAGGTGTTGAACGAGGCGAAAACGCCGCCCTTCTACATCAATGAAGAGGTCGAGGTCGACGAAAACCTCCGCCTTCAATACCGCTACCTCGACCTGAGACGCGCCGGCATGCAACAGAACATCGTCCTCCGGCACCGGCTCGTCAAACGCATCAGGGACTTCCTGGACGACCGGGGATTCGTGGAGGTTGAGACTCCACTGCTCATCAAGAGCACCCCTGAAGGTGCACGAGACTTCCTCGTGCCTAGCAGCGGCATGCCTGGCACCTTCTATGCCCTGCCTCAGTCGCCACAGCAGCTCAAGCAGCTCTTGATGGTTGCCGGCTTTGACCGGTACTTCCAGATCGCCCGCTGCTTTCGCGACGAGGCGCAGCGCGCCGACCGACAGCCGGAGTTCACCCAACTCGATCTTGAGATGTCCTTCGTCGATCAGGAAGACGTGATGAGCCTGATGGAGGAGCTTTACGTCGAGCTGACGGGGGAGTTCTCCAGGAAACGAATTCGGGAGGTGCCCTTCCCCCGCTTGACCTATCGAGAAGCGATGGATCGGTTCGGAAGTGATCGACCTGACCTCCGATTTGGCCTTGAACTTCAAGATGTGTCGTCCCCACTTGCCAACACCGAATTCAAGGCGTTCGCCGGCGTCCTTCAAGGCGGCGGGCAGGTCAAGGCGATTGTCGCGCCGGGCTGCGGGTCTTACAGCCGGCGTGAGATTGACGAACTCACCGACATCGCGAGGCGGGCAGGCGCCAAGGGGCTAGCAACACTCGCTCTTGAGACGAACGGCCTGCGGTCGCCGATTGCCAAGTTCCTCTCCCAGTCCGAGCAAGCGGCCCTCACCGGAGGTATCGGAGCGAACCCGGGGGACCTAGTGCTCGTGGTCGCAGATCAGCCACCGGTGGTGGCAAAAGCGCTTAGTGCGCTTCGCGACGAACTGGGTCGGCGACTGAAGCTTGCCGACCCGAACGAGATGGCCTACTGCTGGGTCTACGAGTTTCCTCTGCTTGAATGGGACGACGAGGGCAAGCGGTGGGACGCCACCCACAACCCGTTCTCGGGGTACCTCGAACAGGATCACCCCCTGCTGGAAACGGATCCCGGAGCGGTGCGCGCCAAGCAGTACGATCTGGTAGGCAACGGCAACGAGCTTGGGGGCGGCAGCGTCCGGCTTCACCAGCGGGCCGACCAGGAGCGCGTGTTTGAGCTGATGGGTTACGGGCGAGAGGATTTGCAGGATCGATTCGGAGCCCTTTTGGACGCCCTGGAATACGGCGCTCCTCCGCATGGCGGCATCGCCATGGGCATCGACCGGTTCGTGATGCTCCTCGCAGACGAAGAGAATATCCGCCAGGTGATCGCTTTCCCCAAGAACCAGCGCGGCATCGACGTCATGTTCGCCGCCCCAGCGCCGGTTGACCCGGATCAACTTGTGGATCT
>JAUJMG010000536.1 GCA_030446955.1 Thermomicrobiales bacterium | reverse complement strand
AGCCGTACCGCTCGGCGAGGTCCATCAGCTTCACCATCTTCTCGGCGAACGCCTCACCGAGGGAGCCGCCGAAGACGGTGAAATCCTGGGAGAAGACGGCGACTTTGCGGCCATCAATCTCACCGAAGCCGGTTACGACGCCATCCCTAAAGGGGCGGCTGCGGTCCATGCCGAACTCAGTCGCGCGGTGACGCACGAGAGCGTCCAGTTCCTGAAAGGTTTCAGGGTCGAGCAGGGCCAGTACGCGCTCCCGCGCGCCGCGTTTGCCCCGTTCCGCCTGCTTCGCGGCTGCTGCCTCATGCTGGGCGGCAACCTCGTCCTGGAAGTCGGCAAGGTGACGGGCCTTCGACCGGGTTTCGAGATCGCTGTCGGGGAGAGTGGAGGTCACGGCAAACTCACCAGGTTGCAAGCGTCAAAGGCCGCAGGAGGAGACGGCCGGGGGATTCTACGGGATGGGCAGGGAGTGAGGCGGCAGTGATGCTGGGAGACCCAGCCTCGCCGCCAAGCAGTCTCCACATCCTGAGCACGAGGCCTATCCCCCACTGCCAGCAATTGGGCCGGCCTCAGCCGGGGCAAAGAAAACCAGGATGGACAAATCTTCCTCGATGGTGTGGAACCGGTGTGGGACGCGGGCGGGGACGTAAACAATAGATCCCGCTCCCACCGGGCGATCGTCGTCGGCCACCCGGATCGTCCCCCGTCCAGATAGGACATAGTAGACCTCATCCTCCTCGTGGGGCTGCTGGGGATCCTCGCCACCAGCCGGGAGCACGTAGAGCCCCGCGCTCAACGCGGGCACGCGCAGGAACTCCAGGTAGAGCTTGTGACTCTCTCGCTGCGCCGCGATCAGACCGGTGATATCGAAGGCCTCCACTGTCCCTCCTCCTGGGCGAGGCGGCAGACCTCTTCAAGAATGGGGCAAACGCTACCACGCCACCCGTTCTTCGCAAGCCTAGCCACGGAATCGACGGGATGCCGGCACTCTCGGTGGACAAGGACAACGGAGCCGATTTGGTCGAGGAACGACCTGATGGCGCGACCCCGCACCATCAGTCCCGCGTCTTAGAGCAGGGATAACCGATGGAGATCCGAGACCTGCACCCTTGGGACGTCACCCCAACCGAGGCCAGACGGATCCAGGAGGACCTGCGGCCGCGCATCGTGGTAACCGATGATGTGGCTCCCGAAGAGATCCGCTTGGTTGCTGGGGTGGACAACACCTACGTCAAGGAGGGCGGAGCAACGACAGCCTACGCCGTCGTTGTCATCCTCTCGTACCCCGCCCTGGAGATGGTGGAGACGGTCTTCGCATCGTGCCCGGTAACGTTCCCCTACGTCCCGGGGCTGCTCTCGTTCCGGGAGGCGCCGGCGGTGCTCGCGGCGTTCGCGAAAGTGACGACCGTCCCGCAGCTCGTCCTCTTTGACGGCCAGGGGTACGCGCACCCACGGCAGATGGGGCTAGCTTCTCACCTGGGCCTCGTGCTCGACCTTCCCTCGATTGGCTGCGCCAAGAGCCGCCTGGTGGGCACGTTTGAGGAGCCACCACGAACCTTCGGCGCTCGCAGCCCACTGGTGGAGGGCGGGGAAACAGTCGGCGCGGCGGTGCGGACCCGTCCGCGACGGGCGCCGCTCTTCGTCTCGCCAGGGCACCGGGTGAGCGTCGAGACGGCGGTGGACCTGGCACTGGCGACCTGTCGGGACGGGGGGTTCATGCCGGTCCCGACCCGGATCGCCCACGACGCCGTCAGCGAGCAGGCGCGCCCGCACCGGGAGCGGATAAAGGCACGGGGCGGTTGATGGTCAGACGGCGGGTAGCTCGGTCGCCCGATCGACCACGAGTAACGGGCAACGCGGTCCGGGGTGATCCGCGCCGTTCCGCCGGCGTTATGCCCGTGCCCGGTACTCTCCGAAGACGCAACGCAGAGCGTCGGCCACCTGTCCCAGGGTGGCCCCGGCCAGAAGGGCGTCCTTCATGGGAGGGAGCAGGTTGGCGGAGCCGCGCGCGGTGTCGCTCACGACATCGAGGGCGGCGGCGACCCGATCGCCGTCCTGGGCGGCACGATAGGCGGTGACGCGGGCGATTTGACGGTCCACCGCGGCCTGGTCAATGCGATGGATGGGCACCTTGGTAGGAGAGTCCTCGGCGTAGCGATTGACGCCGACGATGATCTCCTCGCCTTGCTCGCGAGCCACCTCGCGCCGGTAGGCATTGTCAGCGATGGCGTTCTGCACGAACCCGCGCTCAATGGCAGCAACCGCGCCGCCCCGGGCCTCCACCCGCTCCAGCCACTCCCGTGCGGCCGCCTCTAACTCATCCGTCAACCGCTCGACGAAGAAGGAGCCGCCGAGTGGGTCGGCGGTATCCGGAACGCCGGTTTCTTCGGCAAGAATCTGCTGGGTACGCACAGCCAGGGTCGCGGCCTCCTCCGTTGGCAACCCGAGGGCCTCATCGTAGCCATTGGTGTGCAGGCTTTGGGTGCCCCCGAGGACAGCCGCGAGCGCCTGGTAGGCCACGCGGACGACATTGTTGAGCGGCTGCTGAGCGGTGAGGGTGACGCCACCAGTCTGGGTGTGGAAGCGCATTGTGGCGGATTTGGGATCGACAGATCCGAACCGTTCCCGGATCAGTGTGGCCCAGAGCCGGCGCGCGGCCCGGAACTTGGCGGCTTCTTCAAAGAGGCGCGAATGGGCGGCAAAGAAGAAGCTTATCCGTGGCGCCACGTCGTCCACCGCAAGGCCGGCCGCGACCGCCGCTTCCAGGTAGGCCAGGGCGTTGGCGAGGGTAAAGGCAATCTCCTGAGCCGCGGAAGAGCCAGCCTCTCGGATGTGATAGCCGGAGATGGAGATGGTGTTCCAGGCCGGGAGGTGATGCCGACAGTAGGCAAAGGTGTCGGTGACCAGCCGCATCGAGGGACGCGGCGGGTAGATGTAGGTGCCGCGGGCCGCGTACTCCTTGAGGATATCGTTCTGGATGGTCCCACCCAGGGCCGCGCCATCAGTGCCACGCTCCTCCGCGACGATCTGGTACATCAGGAGCAGGAGCGCCGCGGGGGCGTTGATCGTCATCGAGGTGGTGACTGCAGCTTGGTCGATGCCGTCGAAGAGGCGGCGCATGTCATCGAGGGTACTGATCGCGACCCCGACCCGCCCGACTTCCCCGAAGGCGCGGGGATCGTCCGAATCGAGCCCGAGCTGGGTTGGCAGGTCGAATGCG
>JAUJMG010000535.1 GCA_030446955.1 Thermomicrobiales bacterium | reverse complement strand
AGACATGGTTGGCCACGGCGCCCGGCGCAAAAAGGGCGGACGTCCTCGTGGCTCTCGCCAACCCCAAAGACAGCAAAAGAGCAAGGCTGCCGCATTCAAGAGGCGAGCCGGGGAGGACTGGAAAACCATCGCCACCTACCTCGACGTCAGCGTCCCAACCGCCAGGCGCATGGTGAAGACCGGCGAAGAGATGATCGCCGAGGAGGATCGCCTCTCGGATAAGGGGCGATCAAAAACCCACTAACAGCTTTCTTGCACGAGGAGCGGAGCAATCTACGCGATAACGGGTTTTTGAAAGGGGGGAAGGCGTGACAGAGGGGGCTGACCCCCTCAAACTGCAAGAAGACCGCCCCTAGTTGGTAGCCGGGTGGCGGTCCTCTTGAGACTCTGAGCCGACCGGGATACGGCCGTTGAATCCATGGTGCCACGACGGGACCAGCGATTCAATAGCCACCAGTCCCCGATCATCGGCTCGCCCGGAGTTCGAGGCCGGGTCGATGAGAACATGCAGGCTCTCGGGCCTGCGGCCGCGGGGGAAGCTCGGACCTTCCCCCCAGCCGCGGGCCTTCTGCGTTCTGGGGGACTGACAAGATGAACACTTGTGTTCCTGTGGCCTCAGGCAGTCGAGGCCGGCGAGGCTTCGGGACAGCACCGACGAAGCGCCTCGCCCTCCTCCTGCGGCGCTACCGCCACCTCCGTGACGACCCCACCGCCGATCCCCGCACCCGCAGCCACGCCGGCCAGATCATCAGCGAGTTGCATGACGAGTTCGCCCGCCGTGGGCAGAGCCGAGCAGCCGCGCCATGAGCACGTGGCGCCTCACCAATGCGTGTCTTGGCGGTTCAGGTTGGACCGTCTCGGAAAAACGACGAAACCCGGGAAGGCCGCCAAGCACCCCGGGCTCGTCAAAGGAGCAGTTTTCCGATGTCCAGTATAGACCAGCAACGGCCGGCGTCTACTCTCCCAAGTCAATCACTCCGTAATCGTGTTCGCGGCCAAGCATCTACTCTTCCTCAGCCACAACCGCGGGCGAAGCGACCGCTTCGACAGGTCGAAGCCCATCACATCCAGCTCGCCATTCTCGCCACCGAGGCCTGCGCCAAGGGGTTTTTCGACGAGCTGACCGCCACCCCGCAGGGACTCATGGACTTCGATCAGCCACGGTTTCTCGACGCCATCCAGCAAGCCGTCAGGGAGGCGGTTGACCGGACGTGGCGCCAACATCCCGCGATCCGGGCTCAGTGCCCCTTCGACTTCACCGACGATCGGGCCGTCTCATGAGCGCCCCCCCGCTCAACCGTCTCGTCAAGATGACATCTTCACATAATGATCGTGGGACAGCAGAGGCCATGGCCTTCCTGCGCGCCCTGCACCGCGACGACGCCGGCGAGCTGGCCATCTTCTCCGCTCGCCGCACGAAAGACCGCCTCGTCGAACCGCGAACCGACTACTTCTCGCTGCCCAACCAAGCGGAGGACGCCGCGACGCACGCGGCCGCGGAAGCGGCAACCGGACGCGAGGTCTATGCCTGCGCGCATCGCCTCACCGACCGCCGGCGGGTCAAAGAGGCGGCCGCTCCCGTGACGGCCCTCTGGGCTGATGGCGACCTGGGCCGGATCCCGGACACCTTCCCGCCTCCATCAATCCGGGTCGCCTCCTCACCGGGCCGGGAGCAGTGGTACTGGCGCCTCACGCGGCCCATTGCGCCGGCGCAGGCTGAGGACCTCAATCGTCGCATCGCTCACTTCACCGGCGCTGATGGCAGCGGCTGGGACCTGGGCCAGCTCCTCCGGATCCCCGGCACCCCGAACCGCAAGTACCCCGACGCCCCGCTCGTGCGACTGCTCCACGCCGGCCCGGAGGTCTCCGACCCCGACGACCTCGACCGCCTGCTCCCGGCCCTGCCCCCGCCAGCTGCCGCGACCGCCAGAGCGCACACGGCAGCCGATGACGACGGCAGCGTCGAGCCCCCCGTCCGCTTGGACGCCGCCGGCCTGGCCCTCTGGCGCGGGGAATGGTTCGCCCGCAAGCACGATGCGCCGAGCGAAGTCGATCGCTCCGAGTCGCTCTGGCGCCTGGCCTGCGTGCTGGATGAGGCCGGCGCCACCGGGAGCACGATTGCGGCTGCCTTGGCTGAGCGGGATATGACACTCGGCTGGGAGAAGTACACCGGGCGACGTGATGCCGCCGAGCAGTACGCGGCGATCGTCGCCAAGCTGCCGCACCGCCCGCGCCTTGCCCCGCCAGCGACACTGATCGTGGGATCCCAATCCCCAGTCACTGAGGCGCCCGAGGCACCCGCCGATCTGCCCGACGACCCACCCACTCTCAAGCGCATGATCGTGAACCTGTCGCACCAACTAGAGGCCGAGAAGCGACGGGCAACAGCGGCGGAACGCAAGGCCGCCGAGCTGAGCCTGCTCCAGTCCCGCACCATGGCCGCCTTTCGCTCCAAGCACCTCGGCAACGAGAAGGCGACCGGGGTGGCCCTCGCGCACCTCACCGCCAGTCAGGCCCCGACCAAGGCAGACCCGGACGGCTGGCTGCCGGTTCCGCACAAGCGACTCGCGGACGGCGCCGGCATCTCGGACCAGACGGTTCCCAACCACCTGGAGAAGCTCCAGCGCGGCGTCGGCGGCTTCGAGCGCAAGGTCCAGTGGGTACCCGAGCACGTCGACGAATCAACCGGCGAGATCATCCCCGGTCATAAGCAGACCTTCATCCGGATGACCGTCCCGCCGGCGGAATTTCTTGAGCGAATCGCGACCGCGAACCCCGACCCCGAGAAGCCCAAGAGTGGCTGGGGCGGCCGACGACCCGTCTCGGCCTGCCCGAAGCATCCCGCCGCCGACATCGTGAAGAAGACCGTCTACGTCTGCGGCGAGTGCGGCGACCAACTCGGATCCGACCGCGATGTGGTTATGGAAAGGTGTCAAGATGACCGAACGGCTCCGGCGGCCAAGGACGGAGCGTCCTGTCATCTTGACGGGACGGTCGCCGATCACCCCGCTGCCCAACCTCTCCAACGTGTGGATCACCACTATAGATCGGCAAACGGACCGACTTCCCATAACGTGAGCCGCGTGCCGGCCCCGCCCGGCTCCGTCGCGGCGACTTGGCTCGCTGGCGGCACGCTCCCTGGGTTTGATGGTCCGCCCCCGCCTGCTTCGCTTGACCCTCGGACGGATGTCGCGCACGGGAGGGCGGCCCCGTGA
>JAUJMG010000109.1:1291-11404 GCA_030446955.1 Thermomicrobiales bacterium | reverse complement strand
CTGATGTCCGGGTTCAAGCTCTCCGAGGTCCAGGCCAACGCCATCCTGGACATGCGCCTCGCCCGCCTTGCCGCCCTCGAGCGCAAGAAGATCGACGAGGAGTACCGGGAGGTCATGAAGGAGATCGCCCGCCTAGAGGCACTCCTCGCCGACCCCAAGCTGATCCTCAACGTGATCCGCGAGGACATGGCCCACCTCAAGGAGAAGTATGGCGACGAGCGCCGCACTCGGATCCAGGACGTCTCCGGCGCCCTCTCCGAGGAGGATCTGATCCCAGAGGTCGACGTCCTCGTCACCGTCACCTCCCGGGGCTACGTCAAGCGCATCGCCGACGGCGTCTACAAGACCCAGCACCGGGGCGGTCGCGGCATCACCGGGGTCACCATGCGCGAGGAGGACGCCGTCCAGCACATCCTCGCCGCGAACACCATGGACTCCCTGCTGGTCTTCACCAACCGGGGCAAGGTCTACCAACTCAAGGTTCACGAGTTGCCCGATTCTGGCCGCACCGCCAAGGGTGTGCCCATCGTCAACCTGCTCAACATCCAGCCGGACGAGACCGTGACCACCCTGATGAGGGTCCGGGACTTCAGCTCGGCCAACTACCTCTTCTTCACGACCCGGCTCGGTCGTGTCAAGCGCGTCAACCTGGACCAGTTCCAGTCCGTTCGCTCCTCGGGCCTCATTGCCATCGGCCTCGAGCCCGGTGACGAACTGGCCTGGGTCCGTATGACGACCGGCAACGACGACGTGATGCTGATCACCAAGCAGGGCCAGGCGATCCGCTTCGCCGAAACCGACGCCCGGGCGATGGGACGCCAGGCTGCCGGAGTCATCGGGATCCGATTGGAAGGCGACGACTGCGTGATCGCCTTCGAGGTCTGCCGGCCTGATGGAGATCTGCTCGTGATCGCGGCCAAGGGGCTCGGCAAGCGAACCCCGATCACGCAGTTCCCCCGGCAGGGTCGTGGTGGCAAGGGCGTCACGGCGATGAAACTGACCCCGCGCACGGGCCTCATCGTCGCAGCGGGGATGCCGAATCCCGACGACACCGTGATGATGATGAGCACCAGCGGCAAGGTGATCCGCATCCCGGCCACTCAGATCTCCCGCATCGGCCGCGCCACTCAGGGCGTGACGGTGATGCGGCTGGACGAGAAGGAACAGGTCGCGTCAATGGCGATTACCCAGCCCAAGGACGAGGCAGCTGAGGAACTCCGCCTCTCGAGCTTGAACGGCCGAGAGAACGGCACGGAGCCCACAAACGGGTCAACTCCGGCCCGGCGCTAACCGCTGCCTTCACCGCTCACTGATCAGCATCTTACGGGGCTCGGCATTGGCGCCGGGCCCCGTTGCATTTCCCGGCCTAAGCCTCGATTACGCCTGCGTCGGCAGGTCAGGTGGAGGAGCGCCTCACACTCCCGGCATTCGGAGAAGAGGGCAGATCACTTCCGCCTCCCCCGCCTGTCGTATCGGTCATCAGCCGCCGCACCCAGACCGCCATCAGCGGCACTGCCACGACCAGGACCACTGTGATCGCTACCAACGCCCCATAGAGGACGGGAACAATCCTCCCGCTCGTTGGATCGACGGTGGGGGCGAGGTCCGTGATCGAGAGCAGGACGAACTCAACACCGAGTGCCAGAGGCCCAATCAGCGGCCGCAACCCCTCCGGTAACAGCCAAGCCACGACGATGGCGGCTCCCCCGAGGGCCAAAACGGCGGCGAATGTGCGGAGCATCGGGAGTTCCGCCGGCAGCTCTTCGACTGAGAGAATGGCCGGCACCAGCAAGCCCGCCGGCAGAAACAGGGGTCCCGCCCCGTGGGGTTCCGCCCGGGCGCCGACTGCGACCGCCCCGGCGATCACGACAAGCATGATGGCAGTTCCCAGCGTCGCGAGAAGAACGGGAGCGATGGACTCACCGACCGAGCCGACATGCGGGAGGCGCGCCAGGGTCGCTTGCAGCGTGAGCAGCGGGACCAATGCAGCCGTGACGCCGAGAGCAACGAGCCATGCGGTCCGCCAGACCGTTGAGGAGGTCTGCCACGCCAACCAGCAACCCGCCACGACCACGGCGAGGATGACCATGCTCGCCGTCCCGCCCATCGCGTCCCCGAGCCAGGGACCCGTCCTGCTCAACAGGAGTGCCAACCCTGCAGGAACGAAAAAGGGCACGCCCATCCGGAGTGCGACCGGCAATGACGACCGTTCGCGCCGTCGTCGTACACGGCGCACCGGCCGAACGGGTCGAGCGTCACGCGGAGGGACCGGCGGTGGAAGGTTCGGCGAAGGACTCCGCTCGCCGGGTAACGGCGGCAGCGTCACCCTCGGTGGAGGCGCATCCGCCTCGATGTCGATCTCAGGAAGAATCGGGAATGGCCTGCGGGTCGCCATCTCGCTGCTCGCCTGTACTATGCCGGCGCCCGCGCCGCGCCTCGAAGATCATCGATCGAAATCTGCCGTCGTTCGCGCCCCTTGAAGGCGGAAACGCTGTCAATCCCGCAGAGTTCCAGCATGTCGAGCGTTTGCGGGATCCCGGCGCCAACGGTCTGGGCCGCGTGGGAGTCGGTCCCTGTCGTGATCAGCCGCCCACCCGCCTCGACGTACCAGCGCACGATTGCCGGCCCAGGCATGCTCGTCTTCGGCGTCTGCCGCAGCCCGGACGTATTGATCTCGAAGGACATCCGCTGCTGAATCAAGGCCGCGAAAATGGGCTCAAGCGCGTCCCGATAGGCGAGCGGGTCGTAGCTCCGGTGAGTGGCAGGCGCATACCGCTTCGGAAGGTCAAGATGCCCGATGGTATCGAACCAGCCCGTCTCCACCGCCGCCAGCACCTGCGCGTAGTAGGGTCGAAACACGTCGTCGAGGGTTCGACCGCGAAAATACTCGGGGAAGATCAGCACGCCACCAGCGTAATGCACCGAGCCGATCACAAAGTCGAACGTGTATTGCCCGAGAAACCGCTCCACTTGATCGGCGATGCCGAGGTTGAAATCAACTTCGGCTCCGGCCAGCACCGTCAGTTGACCAGCGAACTCGGCTTGAATCTGCTCAACGGACCTAAGGTACGCTTCGGCCCGGTAATAACCGTAGCCCGGGTCCGCCGGTTCGTGGTCGACGTGATCCGTGAAGGCGATCTCGGTCACCCCGGCAGCCATTGCTGCCCGGCACGACTCCGCCATCGGCACTCGGCAGTCGACCGAGAACTCGCTGTGGACGTGGTAATCGAGCACGACGCGCGGCTCCCCTCTTCCGAGCGCCTCCGAAACAGCCTCAACTATACCAGTCACTGCTACACCGCCGGTCGCGCCCGGTCCGCTCTCATCCCGGCACGATCCGACGTGAGCGTGCTCCCCTGGTAGAATCGCGCGTCGCGAAGGGGATAGGTGTGGACCTTAACGCGGTGTGGGACAACACGAAGGCTCAGTTTGCCGAGGCATACCAGGACCTGGTGGGGTTCGGGATCGCCGCGGTTGAGGCTATCCTCGTCGTCATCGTCGCCATGATGGTAGCGCGCCCCCTCCGTAGAAGGGCGCGAGGTTCCTTGGCCCGCACCTCGCTGGGCGCGAATGTTGGAGCACTCGCTGCTCATGCCGTCTCCATCGGCGTCTACGTCCTCGCGGCGACATTCGTCCTTGGCCTCTTCGGTGCAGACTGGACCGCCCTGCTCGCCGTCCTGAGCGTGAGCACGGTGGCGATCAGCCTCGCGTTTCAGGACGTCCTCAAGAACTTCGTCGCGGGTGTCTACGTGCTTCTTGAACGTCCCTTCTCGATCGGTGACCGGATCCGAGTCCGTGATTTTGAAGGCGAGGTGGAGGGCATCGACATCCGAACGACGGTGCTCCGTAATCCACGGGGCGAGCGCGTCCTCGTGCCGAACGGGATCGTCTTCTCTGAAATCCTCGTCAACCGTTCCTCCTACCGTCTGCGCCAAACCACGCTCACCGTTGAAGGCATCCGCACTCCGCTCCCAGACGTGGAGCCGGCCATCCGCCGAACCCTCGCTGGTCTTGATAGCAGTGCTGGACGGCCGCCGGAAGTTGTGGTGCAGAAGGCGAGCGATGAAGGGGCAACCGTTCAAGTTGTTGTCTGGCATGCCGATGGAACAGAGGTCGAGCCGGGGATCATGACTCGCTTGCGTGAGGAGTTTCCGGAAGCCACCATCACAACGGCAGCGGCTTAAACGATGACACCCATGCCACGAATTGGCGCGTTCGGGGGCACGTTCGACCCGATCCACATCGGCCACCTGATTGCGGCGGCAGACCTCAAGCATGCGCTGGGGCTCGACCGTGTGCTATTCCTACCGGCCGGGGATCCTCCGCACAAGGCAGAACAACGAATCGCTCCGGTGCTCCACCGCCTAGCCATGCTCCGCCTAGCAATCGCGGATGAACCGTCATTCGAAGTCAGCACCCTCGATCTCAACGGGTCTGGACCCTCCTATACCGTTGACCTCCTCGCCCGCCTCCACGAAGCGATCGGGCCAATGGAGCTCCTTTTCCTCATGGGCGAGGACTCCCTGCGTGACCTGCCGACGTGGCATCAGCCGGGCCGGATTGCGATGCTGGCGCAGATCGGCGTCGCACGGCGACCCGGTGTGGAAGTCGACATGGAGGCGCTGGTCGCGGCCGTGCCAGAAGCGGCGGAACGCGTTCATCTGGTTTCGATCCCCGAAATCGGCGTTTCCTCTCGTGACATCAGGCAGCGCATCGCTGCGGGAGCTCCCATCGCCTTTCAGGTACCCCAAAGAGTTGAGGCGTACATTCGGCGGGAAGGCCTTTACCGGAACGTTGCGGCAGCGTCCATCATTGATGGTGACGGAATGAGCCTCGCCCAACGTTCATGAGTGCCTATACTGCCCCGTCGAGTTCCGAGGAGTCCGCCGCAACATTTCAACCCGTCCCCCGCTGGAAGGACTGACTGGCGTGCGCAGCTCATGGATCTTCCTCTCGGTGACCACCGTCTCCGTGCTGCTTGTGGCAGCACTGGGCCTGCCTACGCGCTTATCGGACGATGAGGACATGCCTGCATCGATGGCCGCACCTGCCATTGCCCGGCGCCTGATCCCGTCGCTGGATTCAACCCTCGGCCCGAACATCCCACCTTCGGTAAGAGAGGCGAGAGAGATTCTCAGAGCCACGACGCCGGGGGTGGAGAGTACTCCTGGAACTCAGTATCGGACACCACGAGGGTTCAAGATCATCGATCCGGAGGGGCAGTACCTTGAGGCTGGATCACGCGTGCGTACGACGGGAGCGCCGCGCTTACCGGGTCCTGCCGCCAGAGCAGCCGGTGCCGCCTGCCCCAATCCCTCGCCCACGGTAGGCGCGCCGCCGGCCTCGCCTGAAGCACCAAAGCCACCGGTTTCCGCGCCCGTCGAAACCGCCATCACCGGCTCGCGGCCTGCGATCCTGACCGAAGGGGCGATTTACACTACCGTAGTGGGGAGCCAAGAGATTAGATCCATGATTTTGGCGACAGACCCAGTGACCGAACAGCCCGTCGTAACCCTGGTCATGACGAGGACCGGCGCGCGGAGCCTGTATGCCTTCTCCCGAGATGCAGTCGGGGAGACGATCACGCTGGTTCTAGACGGGCAAGTTTTGGTTTCTCCGGTTCTCGTCAGCCCCGTGTCGGTGAAAGCGGTGATTCGCGGGCTTGACGAGGAGTCCTACGCCCGGCTCCTCAGTCAACTAGTGCCCCTCTGCCCGTAGACCGGTTGCTCCAGATCGTTCACTCAATTCAAGAGCCACGCCGGTCCTCCCCGATTGTCCGCCGGAAGGAAAGACGCCCTTCTACCGGACCCTTGAAGCCGTCCGCATACGGGCGAGCAACACCGGTGGGCGCTCAAGAGCCGGACGGCCACCGTCACCTGACCCGGACGCCTGTGGGTGCACCGCTCCTCCAAGGTGCAAGGACGGGCCGCACCATCCACGTAGGTGCCCTCTTCCAAATCTCTCAGATGTCTCCGAACGTGAACCCGGTTCGTGAACATCTTGGAGGTCACTGATTCATCATCTTATGTCATGGCTCTCCGGTTTGACCCTCTATCCTGTTGCGACCTATACTCGCGAACGCCCACCCGCTGGAAAGCGGCTGTTTTATGTCTTTCTGCTGGGCGCGCCGCGCAACTGCGGCTGAATGCGCCGGGCCTTCTTGAGGAGCTACGGGCGTGCGACTCCGTCCCTGGCACATGTTGTTGTTTATTGCTGCGATCTCCCTCGTCGCCGGTTGGATCTCGCTCCCGGGCGACACCCTCGACATCAACGGCTTCAAGGAGGATGTCAGGGTCCACGAGGGCCTCGACCTGCAGGGCGGCACCCAGGTCTTGCTGGAAGCGAACCCGCCGAAAGGTCAAAAGTTTGACAGCGATGTGCTCAACGGCACCCGCGACACGATCGAGCGGCGAATCAACGGGCTCGGCGTCAGCGAGCCGCTCATCCAAACCCGGGGTGACCGGCAGATCATCGTAGAACTGCCGGGTGTGGACGACCCGCAACGGGCGGTGCAAGTCCTTCAGGAGACCGCACTGCTGGAGATCATTGACAGCCAAGGGCAGCTCCTCCCCGAGGGGTCCATCGTCACTACCTCCCTGGGTGGTCCGGAAGACCAAGCTCCCGCTGAAGCCAGCCCTGCTGCCAGTCCTGTTACTGCCTCCCCGGAGGCTTCACCTGAAGCATCTCCAGAGGCATCTCCGGTTGCGGTGGAAACCTTCCCGACACCATCTGGCCCCGTCTACACCACGATCGTCAAGGGCGACGACATCAAGGACGCCTATCCGACCCAGGACCAGAACGGACGGTTCGTCGTGGGTTTTGAACTCAATGGAGATGCCGCAGACACGTTCTACAAGTTCACCAGCGAGAACCTGGGGCGGCCGATGTCGATCGTCATCGACAAGCGGGTGATTTCCTCGCCGACGATCCAGGGCGCCATTTCGGACCAGGGACAAATCAGCGGCATGACCTTGAAAGAGGTGCAAGACCTCTCCATTCAACTCAAGGCTGGATCGCTGGCGGTTCCACTTGAGGTGAAGTCAAGCCGGACAGTAGGACCGTCACTTGGCCAGGACTCCATCGATCGCAGCATCATCGCTGGCATCGTTGGGCTGGGCATTGTTGCCCTCTTCATGGTGCTCTATTACCGGCTGCCGGGACTTCTCTCGGTTGTGGCCCTGCTCATCTACACCGCGGTGACCTTTGCCCTCTTCAAGTTGATCCCGGTGACGCTGACTCTCGCTGGCATCGCCGGCTTCATCCTCTCCATCGGTATGGCCGTTGACGCGAACGTCCTCATCTTCGCCCGTCTGAAAGAGGAACTTCGGACCGGACGAACCCTCTCAAGCGCTATTGAGGCAGGCTTCGACCACGCCTGGCCGTCCATCCGGGACTCCAACATATCGACCATGATCACCAGCGCCATTCTCTACTGGTTCGGCAACTTCACTGGGGCCAGCATCATCACGGGCTTCGCGCTGACCCTGTTCATCGGGGTGTCAGTCAGTATGTTCACGGCCATCACCGTGACCCGAACCTTTCTCCGATTGCTCGTAGACGCCGGCCTTGCTCGTCACCGGTGGTGGTTCGGCGTTGAGCGAGATCCAGCTGAGGCGTTTGGGACAGCCGATTAGGTCGTCACGGCCCCCTTTGAGACGACGAACCAAAAGCGGCACGCGGATAGGACGATATCCATGCAATACCTGGCAGGTAGGCGTTACCTCTGGTTCGCACTCTCGCTGATTGTCATCATCCCCGGGGTTGTGTCGTTGCTGCTGTACGGTCTCAACCTCGGCATTGACTTCACCGGCGGCACCCTCTGGGAGATCAAATTCGACCGGCCCGTGGAGACTGAGGAGGTGAAGCGGGTCCTCGCCGACCAGGGTTACCAGAGCACCCTCGTCCAGACCGTTGGAGCACCTACCGACAACACGGTTTCCATCCGCATGCCGGAGATCCAGGAAGGGTCGCCTGAGAAGGACGCCCTCACCGTGGCGTTTCAGGAGCGGATTGGACCGTTCACCACGCAAGAAATCTCCACAATCGGGGCCTCGGTCGGGAACGAAATTCGGAACCGCGCCATCCTGGCGGTCGCCGTTGCCTCGGTCGGTGTCCTGGCGTACATCGCCTGGGCGTTTCGCAACACGCAGAACCCGCTCCTCTACGGCGTCTGTGCCATCGTGGCGATGCTTCACGACGTCCTGGTGGTAGTGGGTATCTTCTCGATTCTCGGCAAGGTCGCGAACGTCGAGATTGACGCCCTATTCGTCACGGCACTGCTCACCGTGATCGGTTTTTCCGTCCATGATACGATCGTCGTGTTTGATCGAATCCGGGAGAATCTTGCTCGGCGCGTCTCTTCGTCGTTTGAAGACGTCGTCAACTACAGCCTGGCACAAACGATTGTCCGGTCAATCAACACCTCGCTGACGGTCACGTTTACGCTTCTAGCGCTCTTTCTCTTCGGCGGTTCGACCACCCGCGAGTTCGTGCTGGCCCTCCTGATCGGGGTTGTCAGCGGAACGTACTCCTCGATCTTCAACGCCAGCCAACTCTTGGTGGCCTGGGAAAACGGCGAGATCCAGCGCTTCTTTGGAAGGGCCCGCGACTCACGTCGCCCTGCCGTGGCCCCGTCACCTTAGTCAGGTCCATCAGCGACCGCTGTACCGCAACTTGTGCTGCGTCCCGTGGCCGGTGCTCTCCCAGGCAGTCGGTCGCCGGTCTGCACTTGGCTGCAGCGTCACTTGAGCATCAGTCCTATCGGTCACTGACGCCGAACCTCTGCGTTTACGTGCCGGGAAGTCCGGTGGTACACTTTTGTCGTCGCGCGTGGCTCAGGCGCTTGCCTCGCCACGCGTATTCACGTCCGTTTTCCACACCGCCACCTTCCGGTTCTGGTCGCGTTACGGCGCGGCGGCGCTCCGTCACGTCTCCATGCAGATGGGCAACGGTATTGGTCGACGCGACAAGCATGTGCGTCTAGGGGATTTACGAGGAGGGGGAGTTGGACGAGCGAGTTCTCTATGCATTGCCGGTCATCATCTTCGGGCTCATCGCCATTGGTTTCTCCGCCTGGCTCGCCCGCGATGTCCTCGGCCGTGACACCGGAACGACCGGGATGCAGGACATCGCCGGTCGCATCTTCCAAGGCGCGCTCGCCTACCTCAACCGGCAGTACCGCACCATCGCTGTCCTTGCCATCGGCGTCGCGATCCTGATGGGCGTGCTGGTCGCGATCTTCGAGAACGAGCACCAGGTCGCTCGCGGAACCATCACAGCCATCGCCTTCATCGTCGGCGCCCTCCTCTCCGGCATCTCGGGCTTCATCGGCATGTACGTCGCTGTGCGAAGCAACGTCCGCACGGCGGCGGCAGCCCAGCGAAGCCTGGGTGAGGCACTGATCGTGGCGCTCCGCGGCGGCGCCGTCTCCGGCTTCCTTGTGATTGCGCTCGGCTTGCTGGGCGTCCTCGGTGTCTTCTACGCGGTATACGGCTTCGCGGCTGAGGGCCAGTTTGGGCGCGTGGCGGAGACGCCGTTCTGGATCGTCGGCTTTGCCTTTGGGGCCAGCTTCGTCGCGCTCTTTGCCCAACTCGGCGGTGGCATCTACACCAAGGCAGCCGATGTTGGCGCTGACCTTGTCGGCAAGGTGGAAGCCGGGATCCCCGAGGACGACCCGCGCAATCCAGCGGTCATCGCTGACCTGGTGGGCGACAACGTCGGTGACTGTGCTGGCCGCGGTGCGGACCTCTTCGAGTCCTCCGCTGCAGAGATCATCGGCGCCATGATCCTGGGCGTTGCCCTCTTTCGAGCCTCAGGCGGCGATGTCAACAGCCGCGACATCGCTTGGATCTTCTTCCCGTTGGTCATCGGTTCCTTCGGACTCCTCTCCTCATTGATTGGCATCCTCGCGGTTCGGCCCGGCAGGACGCCCCGGGACCCGATGGGTGAACTAAACAACGGTTTCTACGTCACTGCTGCCCTCTCTGCCGTGTCGCTCTTTATCGTTTGCTTCTGGATGCTTCCCTATGGGGCGTTTCAGTTCGCGCTCTGCGGCTTGATCGGGATCGCGACCTCGCTCGCGTTTGTCTACATCACGCAGTACTACACGGCCGG
>JAUJMG010000109.1:0-1191 GCA_030446955.1 Thermomicrobiales bacterium | reverse complement strand
GCCTACATCCTGGCCATGGACACGTTCGGCCCCATCACCGACAACGCCGGCGGCATCGTTGAGATGAGCGACCAGCCGGACGCGGTTCGCGACGTCACGGACGCCCTCGATTCCGTGGGCAACACCACCAAGGCACTCACTAAGGGCTACGCCGTCGGCACCGCGGCGCTCGCCGCCTTCTTGCTCTTCTCCGCGTTCCTGGACGAAGTGGATCGCTTCAAGGTCGGAGGCATCGGCGCCCGCGTCGTGAACCTGGCGGACCCGAAGGTCTTCGTCGGCGGATTGATCGGTGCTGCCCTGGTCTTCCTCTTCTCCTCGCTGGCTATCCGCGCGGTGGGACGAGCGGCCGGCGACATGATCGCCGAGGTTCGTCGCCAGTTCCGGGCTGACCCAGGCATCATGGCTGGTACGTCAACCCCGGACTACGCGCGCTGTGTCGACATCTCTGTCCGGGGAGCGCTGCGGGAGATGGTGCTGCCGGGCGCCCTTGCCGTCGTCGTTCCAATCCTCGTCGGCGCGATTCTCAAGTGGGAGGCCGCGGCCGGCATGCTGATGATTGGGACGATCGTGGGCGTCCTGCTGGCGATCGTGCTGAACAACGGCGGAGGTGCGTGGGACAACGCCAAGAAGTTCATCGAGGCCGGTGGGCTCAAGGATGATAACGGCAACATCCTGGGTAAGGGGAGCGAGGCCCACGCGGCTTCGGTGGTCGGTGACACGGTTGGCGACCCGTGGAAAGACACGGCGGGTCCCTCCCTTCACGTGCTGATCAAGCTCCTGGCGACTATCACGCTGGTGCTTTCGCCCCTCTTTATTTAGGAGCGAGGGTCGGCAACGAAAGAGACTTGGTGGCGGGCGGGTCCTTTTGGACCCCCCCGCCCCCCCTGACCACGACTCACCAGGAGACCGAGATAAGATGGGCGAGTCAGCAAACACCCAGGGGCCTCGTGCAGCCGAACCGAAACACAGTTGGGTGAATGGGGGCGGCCACGCAGGGGGGGGCCTTGGTGTGCCGCGCGGGGCGTTTGGACGCCGACAGGTTGCGCCGGGAGGTCAGAGTGGCGGCTTTTATGTTCACGCGAGCCGACTGGGGGCCCACATACAACGCCGAGACGACAGGGTTAGCCCGTACGTCGCGGCGACGACGGGGGAGAAGGCTGGAGCCTCCGCCAGACCCGGGGCGGTTCGTTC
>JAUJMG010000534.1 GCA_030446955.1 Thermomicrobiales bacterium | reverse complement strand
GTGAGGTCGAACCCGGCGCAGCGCTCCGCGATCGCGAGCGTGGTCCTGAGCGCTGCCGGGTAGCGGCGGAAGAGCGCGGCCGTCTCCGCGGCGGAGCGAAGGGCGAACTCGGCGTTCGGGCGCCGCATGCGGTGGGCGCCGTCCAGGGTGGTGCGGTGGCGGATCGCGACCAGCACGTCCTGCAGGCGGTGACGGTCCGGGCGGTGGTAGTGGACGTTGCCGGTCGCGGCGTAGGCCAACCGGAGTTGCTCGGCCAGTCCAACCAGAGTGGCGATCCGCCGGGTGTCGCCGTGGACCAGGTTCTGCTGCAGCTCGACGACCACGTTCCGCGCCCCGAACCAGGCGACGTACTCCCGCAGCAGCGCCTCCGCGTCCGCCAACCGGCCGGCGTCCACCAGCCGCGCCAGCGCTCCCTGCCGGCAGCCGGTGAGCAGCACCAGCCCGTCGGCGTGCGCGGGCAGCAGCGTAGGGTCGAGGCGGGGGGCGCGCTCGGGGAGGGGTTCGTCGCCGCCGGCACCGGTGTGCCGACCCGTACCTCCCTCGCGATCTCGGGGGGCAAGCTTCTGATCAACCAGGGCACCACCGGCGGCATCGGTCGCGTGGTGGGCGGCGGTGATCAGGCGACAGAGGTTGGCGTAGCCGGCCGCGGTTTCGGCCAGCAGCGTGAGGTGGGACCCATCGCGCAGGGTCACTTCCGCCCCGGTGATCGGCGCGATCCCGGCCGCGTGGGCGAGCTTGGCGAACTCCATCGCGCCGTGGACGCCGTCGTGGTCAGTGATCGCGAGGTGCCGGTAGCTCAGATCCGCCGCCCGCCCGACCATCTCCTCCGGGAGCGAGGCGCCATCCAGAAACGAGAAGGCGGTGTGCAGGTGCAGCTCGGCGTAGGCCGGGGTGGGAGGCATGCCCGGTCAGCGGCAGCATGGGGCGGGAAGGCCCGGGGCCGGGATGGGCCTTCCCATGCGCACTCCGAGGTCTGGCTCCCGATGGGGGAAGAGGTGCGGGTGGTGAAGCCGGGTCATCGCGGCGACCACGACGGCTTCACCTCAGTAGGTCTGAGCATGCCACGCATCCTCGACGCGGTCGTGAAAGACGGTGCGCATCTCCCCGTCCTCCAGTGCCAGCCGGAAGTAGCGGCGGCTGATCGGGTGCCGCCACCATTCGTCCTCGATGCACCAGATGTCGGCCACATGGGCGACCCGCCGGCGGCGGCCCCTCTCGATCAAGATCGTGGGGAGGCCGCTCTGTCCCCGGGTCTGCACCCGCACTGGGCGGGGCAGGTTCAGGGGTCGTAGCTGATCAGCGCGTGCCGGCGCTCTGGGATCCGCGACCACGGTTCCACCTCCACGATCCGGTAGAGCGGCGATGTGCCGTAGCGCTGCTTGAGCTGCCGCGTCGCGTCCACCAGCGGGCGCGGCACTTGCCCGCGACGCGATACCCGCCGCAGGCCCGGCAGGGACGGTTGCTTGGCTACCTCGCCCGTCAGCCCGGTGAGCTCCAACGTCAGCGCCTCAACCGCTCCGCTCAACTCGACCGCCTGCAGCCGGTAGCCGAGCGTTTCCACCATCTTCTGCGCCCCGGCCGGTTCGCGCAGCGTCGCGGTTTTCTCCCAGGAGCGGCCCCCTTCCAGCGTCGCCCACAGCCGTGCCTGGCGCACGTGCCGGTTCCGCATCGCCAGTCGCCCAAAGGCGCGCAGCACGAGGCGGGTCACCCCGATCAGCAGCGTCTCGCGACTGGTCGCCGGCACGTCGAGTTCGAGCGTCTCGACGACCGTCTCCGCGCGCGGACGTGGCCGGACCGGGGCATCGTCCCGGCCGCCGGCCAGTTCCCAGGCGTGTCGGCCGGCCGGACCGAACCGGGGCGCGACCGCCGGCGCGGGCAGAGCCCGCAGTTCGCCCAGTGTGCGCAGCCCCAGCCGCTCCAGCCGCCGCAACGTTTCCGGCGGCAGCGGCAGCCAGGCGGTCGCCTCCCCGGCCAGGAAGCTCTGCACCTCCGCCGCGTCGACCACCCGCGCCGCGCCCGGTGTCGCTCTCCCCGCCGCAACCCGCGCCGCGAACTTGCCGGGTGCGATTCCGACCCGAGGCCGTAGGGCCGGTGGGGTAATCGCGAGCAGGGACTGGGCCGCCTCCTGAGGGGGGCCAAGCCGACGGTCTAGGCCTCGCAGGTCCACGTACCAGCAGCCGGGCTCAGTCGGGTCCGCTTCGACGGTGGGGCTGAGGTCTTCGAGGGCCGCCAGCAGCCGCTCGCCCATCGTCGTTTCCCGGACCGGATCGGGCGCGAGGACGACCGCCTCTGGGCAGAGCGCCGTCGCCTCCCGCAGCGCCATCCCGGTCTGGATGCCGCGCGCCGCCGCTTCCAGTGTGCGGTCGGCGACGATGATCCGGCCACCCGGCGGCGAACTCAGCACCAACGGCGCACCGTCAAGGTCCGGCCGCTCCAGCAGTGCGACTCGAAGCGCGAAGTGTGGCACCCGCAGACAGGCAATCGACATAGAGTCCCCCTCGTGGAGTGGTCCAATGAGGCCGGGAAGGGGGACGAAGGCGCGATGCCCGACCGCGCCCTAAATTAGAACATATGTTCTAATAGCGCAAGATGTTCGGACAGTGTGACCTAAAGGCAAGGAATGTCTCGAATCTCCAGGCTACCGAATGGGTCTCGTTATAGTCCGTCAACTCCAAACGATTTCCGGCGGCGTCTTCACCTCGATCCAGCACGCGTCCTCCAGTGCTTCCACCGTGTGGACCACCCCGGCCGGGTGGAGGATCGCGTCACCCGCCCCGAGCTCGACCACCTCGCCGCCGAGCGTTCCCCGCACCCGGCCGCTCAGCACGTAAACGTGGCTTTCGTGGCGATGGGCGTGGGGCGGGGAGGAGACGCCTTTCGGATACCTCACCTGGAGGGTCAGGCTAGCCTCGCCCCGCAGCAGGAGGCGCGCCTCACCGGAGCCGCTGATCAGGGGAAGGCCCTCGACACGGCTCATCACTCGCCACGGCGTGTCAGCACCCCGCGTCGCATCCACGCTCCCGGCCGTCTCCACGTCGCGTTCCTCCCCTCATCGTTCAGCTCAAGGCGAGTCCGTGCTGCCGACCCGCCCCGTCACGACGCCTCGGGTCGCTCCACGTGCTCCGCTCCCGTCACAGACACCGGGACCTCCTGCACCGCGTGCATGCCGTAGCCCCTGGCGTTCCAGGGAAGCGTCTCCGGCTGGGTGTTGCCGGCCTCATC
>JAUJMG010000108.1:7194-11409 GCA_030446955.1 Thermomicrobiales bacterium | reverse complement strand
TCGCCCTGCCGCACGAATCAGAGGCCGTCAACCACGCTTGGTCGCGTAGAGCCCATTAACCCCTGGAGGGGTTCGTTCCTCAGTGTGGGCCCGCCGTCGCTCCCGGGCCCGTCAAGGCGGTCCCTACGGGCGGCCTCCGGCCGGCCTTGACTGCCCTGGCCAGCCCAGGCCTCCAACGCCAAGCCTGGCGCCGCCGCGACTACTTCAATGGCGGTCACTTCCGGCGGGTAGCGGAACTGCTCGAGCCAGCTGGCGATCTCCGCGTCGTCGAACATGACGAAATGGCCCAGTTCAAGAACGGGATGCGTCGCTCTTGTACCAGGCGCCGCACGTGCCGCACGCTCACCCCTAGGTGCTCAGCCACCTCGTCGATGCGCATCAGATGCGGCAGGCGGGCTTGTGCTTGGTCGTCGTCGTCGAGATTGCGGTCCTTGGTGTCTGACATTGGTGGTGCTCCTTGGTCGGGTTCGTCGCTTTCGACGAGCTCCGGTGACCGCCGGCGGCGCTCATGGCCCTCAGCGCACCGGGAGAGCTCGTCACCACCACTACCGGTGGCCGACAAGCCGACGTAGTGACACGGCTATCGAAAAATGTGTCCCCGGGCGCGGCGGCTCGCTCGCGCCTCAGCCCTCCCGCCCTGCTCCGCTCTGGGCAGTGCCAGGACTCAGACGCCGCAGGCGTCCGCATGGAATATGACGCCATCGTCCGAGGCACTTCCACTCGACCCCGGCCCGCCGTCGGGACCCCGAGGGTCAGCGCGCGCTTGCCACCGCTGAACCGAGGACGCCGGCGGTCACCCCCCTCAGCCGGGGCGAAATGTCCCGAGCACAAAGGGACTGGGGACCCTGGGCAACGGGACAAGAGGACCGGCACGCTCTCCGTAGTGTCCCGTCGCGCTTCCCACCACCACGGCTGAAGAACTCCATGTCGAGCCACGCTCTGATTCGCAAGATCCAAGCCTCGGTCATCGGTGACGACCAGGTGATGGATGGCCCGTACGGGCCAGGCCGCGTGACCTATGCCGACTACACCGCGTCGGGCCGCGCCCTTCGCTTCATCGAGGACTTCATTCGCGACGAGGTCTTGCCCCGCTACGCCAACACCCACACCGAGAGCTCGGGGACAGGGCGGCAGACAACCCACCTTCGAGAGGACGCTCGCCGGATCATCCGCGACGCCGTCGGGGGCGATGACGACACCGTTGTGCTGTTCTGCGGGTCGGGAAGCACTGGTGCCATCGACAAGCTCATCGGCATCCTGAACCTTCGCATTCCGGCAGACCTCGACGACCGTTACGGCTTCTCCTCGCAGATCCCGATGGACGAGCGCCCGGTGGTGTTCATCGGCCCCTTCGAGCACCACTCCAACGAGCTTCCCTGGCGAGAGTCGATCGCTGAGGTGGTGGTCATCGACGCGGACTCCGATGGCCACATCGACCTGGTCAGGCTGGAAGAGGAGCTCGTCCGGTATAAACAGCGTCCGCTGCGGATCGGCAGCTTTTCGGCGGCGTCCAACGTGACGGGCATCGTCTCGGACACGCGAGCCGTCGCGGAACTTCTTCACCGCCACGGCGCCCTTTCGTTCTGGGACTTCGCCGCGGCCGGGCCCTACGTCGACATCGCCATGCGGCCGGAGGGTGCGGACGCCGCCTTGGGCCACAAGGACGCCGTCTTCCTCTCACCCCACAAGTTCGTCGGTGGTCCGGCGACGCCCGGTGTGCTCGTGCTGCGCCGGGACCTGATACGCAACCGGGTTCCCACGGTTCCGGGCGGGGGGACGGTGTCGTACGTCAACCCCACCGAGCACCGGTACCTCGACGATCCCGTGCAGCGGGAGGAAGGTGGGACGCCGGCCATCGTCGAGGCGATCCGTGCGGGCCTCGTGTTCCAGCTCAAGGAGGCGGTGGGGACAGAGGCCATCCGGGCACGGGAAGAGTCCTTCATCCGGCGGGCCATCGCCTCGTGGAGCTCCAATCCGGCCATCGAGCTGCTGGGGAACACTGGCGCCGAACGACTGTCGATCGTGTCGTTCGTGGTCCGTCATGGGAGGCAGTACCTGCACCACAACTTCGTCGTGGCGGTGCTGAACGACCTGTTCGGCATCCAGTCTCGCGGCGGGTGCTCGTGTGCCGGTCCGTACGGGCACCGGCTGCTGGGCATCGACATCGAGCGCTCCCACCGCTACGAACGGGCGATCGCGGGCGGCTGCGAGGGGATCAAGCCGGGTTGGGTACGAGTCAATTTCAACTACTTCATCTCCGAGGCCGTGTTCGACTTCCTGCTCCAAGCCGTGCACCTCGTGGCCGAGCACGCCTGGCGGCTGCTTCCTGACTACCGCTTCGATCCACACACGGGGATCTGGCGCCACCACTTGGAGCCCTCCCAGCTGCCGCTCAGCCTGCACGGCTTGCGCTATGACGAGGACGGGACCCTCAGTCACTCCTCTGCACATGTCCGGGCCCCGGACGCGCGTTGCGCCTCTACTTGGAGGAGGCCGGGCAGTTGCTGGCGACGACTCCCGGGTTCCCGCCCGATGGCTCGGTGGCGGCGGGGATGCTCTCTGCGGACCTCGAGGCCCTGCGCTGGTTCGAGCTCCCTACTCAGTGCCTGGCCGAGACAGATGAAGGGATGGTCGCTGGAGCGGGGACGAGCGAGTTCGATCGGGAGCGAGTCGTCCACACCGGCAGCGATGCTGCACGAGGCCGATGACTGAGATCCGCCGTCCCCGCCTGCTCGGGGTGTTTGCCCACCCCGACGACGAGACGTTCTGCGCGGGTGGGACCCTGGCGACCTACACGGAGCGAGGGGCCGAGGCGATGGTGATATCGGCCACGCGTGGGCAGGCCGGCCAGATACGGGATGCGGCCCAGGCGACGCGGCGCACGCTTGCCCAGATCCGGGAACAGGAGCTGCGCGCCGCCTGTGCCGTGCTCGGCGTGGAGCACGTCGAGTGCTTTGACTAACACCGACGGCACGCTGGAGGACCAAGAGGAACCGCTGCGGGGGGAGGCGCTCGAGCTGATCGAAGGGTTCCGGCCTGACGTCGTGATCACCTTCGGCGACGACGGCGCCTACGGTCATCCGGACCACGTCGCCATCAGCCGAGTGACGACGGACGGCTTCCTCGACGCCGTCACCCGCCTGGACCTCGCCTCGGCCCGGCTATACCACAGTCACTTTCCGCGCAGCCGCCTTCTCATGGGAGAGCGACTCTCCAAGTGGCTGGTGGAGATGAATGCCCGGTTCAAGGGGACTGGGGACTTCGCTCAGGCGCTCTCGCTGTTCGCCCAGGAGTCGACGACGATGGGATACGCCAACGATTTCGTTGACGTGAGCTGGTTCCCGCCCCGCTTCACCATCGTGGAGCAGGGCGAGCCGACGAGCGGCCTGTACCTGATCCTCTCCGGTGAGGTGGATGTTGTCCAAGAGCAGGACGACGGCACCCTGCACCAGCTGAGCCGACTGGCGTCGGGGGAGTTCTTCGGGGAGCTCGGAGTTGCCTACGGCACCGTTCGCTCCGCCAGTGTGATCGCGGTTGGCGCCGTCACGTGTCTCGTGCTGTCGCCGAGCGCCCCCACGCCGTTCGCCGGGCGGGGCAGCGACGCCCGCTTCACAGGGGTTCCATTCGACACCACCGGTAGTTCCGTCGGTCCCACGGCCACGACCGTGATCGACGTGTCTCGTCAGGTCAATCGCAAGATGGCAGCGATCGCCGCCCATCGGACCCAATTTCCGATCGAGCCGGGCATGTTCCCGGCCTCGATGCTGCAGGAGATGTTCGGCACGGAGTACTTCTTGCGCGTTCATCCTCCCAGCGAGCCGGAACGGGCACTCGTCCCGGAGACCTTCGGGTTTCCCGAGGGCAGTTGACGCGCCGCCACACGCCGGGCGCTGCCGTCACCATGGCCCGAGCTTTTCTGCCGGGCCCAACGCCACCAGCGACGCCGACGAGCGAGGGCGCCGTCAAGACCCGCCCCGTGCGCCGCTTTGCCCCAAATCCTGGATCAGGACTGCTTCCGTGGTGTTCCGCTCACGGGCGTGCCAAGAAAGTTCGATCCGATTGAGCGGTAGCGTCGGAGCGAGTCCGCTCGCGGCGGCCGGGAGGGAAGGCTTCATCCCGTCAGACCGAAAGCGCCGACGAGCCCCGCAGCTCACGTGGACGCCAGGGCTTTTGCAGTGGTCGGGACCGGCGTCGATCCGGTGACCTCGCGCTTTT
>JAUJMG010000108.1:0-7184 GCA_030446955.1 Thermomicrobiales bacterium | reverse complement strand
GGCCGTTCAGGCAGTTTCGTCCTGTGCCGGCCCGTTCGCAAAGGCCCAGGTCATAGGTACAAAAGCGGGACGAGGCGACACTAGCCGATACTGGCCGAGAGGCGGCGTACGCGGGATACTCGCGGGATCGCAGCGGGATGGACCTTGCGCGCGGCGTATCTTCGGCCCGTCACCGTACGTGGCTGTCAGTCTTCGTGGGACGGTGGGAGAATTTCCTGGACGGCGGCGCGTCATTGTGCTTCCAGAATGGGCGGGCTGCTGCAAATGAGGATGTGGTCGGTTAAGCAGCTCTGCGCGTTTGAGTGGGGACAGATGTATTCGATGCATTCGGATGCGTGGCGGACCGAGCCGGCTAGCTCAGGCGACGCCGCCGGCGTGAATCAGCACTCGGTAGTGCTCGAAGGTGCGGAAGCCATGGCCGCAGCGCTTCACCTCTTCACGCACAGGTTCAGGCCCTCGATGTGAACGTTGAAGCGCTGGTGTCGTCATGGGCGAGGGTCTCGGCGCGCCACCGGGCCAGGGTGTTGCGGAGCGAGCGCACCTCTTCCAGCTCCGTCCTCGGCGAACCCGGGGACGGCCTTGTCCCAGCAACAGGGCCGCGTCCACTCAGTTCTCGCCAGGTACACGTCCCTGACGGATCCTCGGGTAATTGGCCAACCACGCGCTCAGCACCTCGTCGGCGGGACCGGCCACCCGCAGGCCCAACAGCATGCGTCGGTGGCCGACCTCGTCGAGGCGCTCGTGGCCCGAGAGCAAACAGCTTGGCGATGCGATAGAGCGGAACGCGCTTGCGCGCCGGGTGGTCCAGTATCTCGTTCGGCACCTGGCGCCGCACCTTGCGGTCAGATGGGGCGACAGCCCGGCTCGGAACGACTCGGCCAGATCGGTGGCCATCACCTCGACGCCACCCAGCCATGCTGGATCGGCCTTGGCCGAACAGCGGCAACGATGGCGGGATCTGGCCGCGTACGCGGGACCTACCTCACGGTCCCCACTCCAACGAGAAAGGCGGGCTAATTTAAGCAGCGGTGAACGGAAGCGAGGCCCGGAGTTTTGCTTAGGGACCAGGTTCAATCTAACTTTATGAGCGACGGAATCGGCAGCTTAATTGACGTAGAGTTCGGACCACGCCAGCGCCCATGCTGACGCCGGAGGACAATCTGCAGGCATGAAGTCTTCCTGTTGGTCCTTTTCGGCAAGACCGGGACCACGAACGATTCGTCCCATCGCGCACACGTGCGCTGGCCCGGGCCCGACTGCGATTGAAGCGGCTTCATCGATGTTGCCCGAGGCGCCAGAAGACATCCGGCTTCTGTACACGATTCTTCCTTCGACGGATAGCTGAACATCCACTACGTCGTCAGCACCCAGGTCACTGGCTTTCACATTCACTGTTACTGTGCCGGGGGAGGGCGCTGGCGCCAAAGCAAGCGATGGGCGGACGGCTGGCTGTGGGAGCGCGATGGTCAGACACGAACGCTCGCGCAGCTCGAGACTGCACCTGCTGTCATCTAATAATTCCGGATGGCTATCGTGCAACTCATCGAGCGCCTTCTCCAGGTCATCTATCTTGGAGGAAGCCGGTTGCCCCGCGGCTAACTCGTCCTGAGCCCGGAACAGTTGCTCATATAGCTGGCTCTCATGATGAAGCGCCCGCTCGGAAGCCTCGGTCTCAAGTCGTGCAGCTACGCGGACGCGGTCGTACAAACCGTAGGATATCGGTGCGGTGATGGGCACGTCGACCTCGCCGTCCGCATCTGGTCCAACACGGAGAAGCAGGACCGTCTGAAAGAAGTCGTTCTCAGGGGGTTTCTCATCCCGAGCCCGATCCGCCTGCACGGGATCTGCTAAGCGGCCGGTTCGCCGTTCCTCTAGGGGAACAAGGAAGTTCACTCCTTCGATCGCTATCAGTAGATGCTCACGACTGGTCAGCCCGCGCGCCGATACCCGCCCCTTAAGCACCCATGCGCCGTCACTCCGAATCAATTCTGCTTCTACGCGCGGGCGGTCTTTTGCAGACTTACTTTGAACCGCCAATACGGAGAGGCCGGCAATGCTAGCCAAGAAGACAGCAGACCCGGCGATAAGTAGGAGTGCTTGCCCAGTCACCGACCACGCCACAGCTACAAGTAACAGGACACCAGCAGTGACGGCGAGCACCAGGAGACTTGCTGCAACCACGGCTCGCCAGCTGACGTTGTGGTGGTCGCGCAATGATGCAGCTCCATAAAGGAGGCCGACGGAAACGAGCGTCGCCAGAACAACTGCAGCTTGAAGGCGCCGGCTGCTCCGCCATCGCCGCACTGCGAGCCAGGCGACGACGGACGTTATTATCAGCGCCACCAAAAACAGGACCACCACTTGGAGTGACTCTGAAGTGATCTTGGCGCCTTGCGTACGCAGAGAGATACTGCCAGCTAGCGCCAGCGGAGCGACCACCAAGGACAACAGCACAACAGCAACACGCCCGCGGCTGACGCTTCTAAAAGCCAGCACTGATAGCCCAAGTACGATGCCCAACCCAGCTAGGCCAAAGAAAAACAGGGCGTCTCTAGGCTCATTGCGTAGCAGGCGATCTAGTTGCCCATCCTTTATCCCAAAGAAAGCAAGGACGGCCGAGATGACTACCGCACCTTGGGCTAGCCGGGTGGCGAGCTGTTTTAGCTCTTCAGGGGCTTCAGCCGCGCCCGAGGATTCAGCCGCGCACCCAACCGTGCCAGCGGCCCACTTACGTCCTCCTCGGGCTCCCCTGAAACGTCGGTTCCGGTCATGGGTCCCGCCGTAGCCTTGTGGCCGAATTCGTCATAGTGTGCTCCCTTTCAGTAGCATTGTAAAGGTCCGGTCCGCTAACGACCGGCTCCACTTCGCCGCCCACGACCTCGTCCTAGAAGGCGCGTTTTGCCACCGGCGCCACCAGAACCCCCGGACCCGGCCCCATCAACGAGTGCGAGAGACCGCAACGTCGCCACATCGTTGACCACCGGGTCAGCGCGGCCACCATCTCGCGCCCGACGCTGACAGACCACGAACGTGGTCCCAGGCCACTTGGCGAAGCGGTGGTCCCATTACCCTGGCGGACGACAGTCCTGGCGAAGCGCCTCTAGCGCTGTCGGCCCCGACCCCGACTGCGATGTGCGTACGTGGAGCAAGCGATGCGGCGACATGGCCTCCGGGTGTCGTTGCCAAGGAAACGGTCGCAGAACAAACTCATGCTGCCATGGTTGACCGGGACCCCGCCAGCGGGTGCCAAAGAGCGCGTAAACCGCCGAGTCAATCCTTCGAGCAGCCACCGTTGATACGCGGCGTGCCGAAAGCAAGAGGCTCATCAAGCAACGCTAAAGACGCAGTCAACTTCGTAAGCGAGACCTACGGGACCTGGGCGGAACGAAGGCGTCTGACGCTTGCGGATCGGGCTCTCCTCGTGACTGATAAGACGGACCGTGCGAGTTGAGAAGACGGCTGTTCCCTCAAGCCCCTCAATGATCTGCTTTGGCCTTAGGTTCTTGCCGCCGATCCGCACAACAACGCGTGAACCTTCGCCTAGCACTTGCCCGAGAACCCGCCACATGTCGGCGACGAGCCTCCAGTAGCGGTCGGGGGTCTCAAGACGATCATCGCGGGAGATACGTCCGGGAGCCGGCCGGGGCGGTCCACCAAGGAACCAAAGGCGAAGCCATTGATCCTCTTCAAAGTTGGTTATGTCGAGATACGGGGGGGACGTGATCACACAGTGAGCCCGGATTTTAGGTCGAATCCGGTGAAGCTCGCGCATATCGCCTAAACGTACCGTGGCGGTAGCCGGTGGGATTTGACTGACGTAGCGGTACGCGAGCTGCCGTCTCAGCACCGCGAAAACATTGCGTTGCGGTGCCACTAGCTGACGCTCCCGCCAGTATCGCACGGAGTACGCGGGCTTCGTGCTGATAGTTCGCGGCATCCGGTTGCTAAGGTATGAAGGAGAACGATGGCTCTCGCCGTGCAAGGCTCCAAGTACAACTGCCGCTACCATGCAATCAACATTCGACCCGCCCCATTTAAGCTGGCGGCGGAGAAAGAGAAGCTGGCGAAGCGTCTCGCCATGATATGCGAAGGAGAAAAATTCCGGAAGAGACGCCGCATCCAAATCCCAATCATGAGAAACGTAGCACTTCTCCAGCAGCGTAACCCGTCGCCGCACGGCGCTTAAAGACGGTGGATTGGTCTTGGCCCGCGTAATGCAATAGGCTACGGGATTAATATCATTGGCGACCGCCTGACGGCCCATGAGCAATGCTTGGTAGGGCGTTGTTCCTCGTCCGCAGAAGGGATCGAGAACGGTGTCTCCTGGCTGCGTTAGTTCGTGTATCCATCGCTCAACGAAGGATTCCGGGAACATTGCAAAATACGGACATAGCGAATGGAACCGATTTCGCACTTAAGCCACGACCTCCAGCACACCTTTGGTCCATGCCAGACAGTCCCGAAGAAGCGAGTCTGGGAGGGGATCGGCGTAGACGGCGATCCGGCAGCGGTCGAACACGACACCGGCGATATTCGCCGCCTCAGGCCAGTGGTGTTCGCTGACGCGAAAGGGGACAAAGAACAGGGCGGCCGGATCGACCGCAGGCATCTCCCTCAGCCAGAGCTTGCAGAAACTAAGCGGCCTCAGGTCGGACAACTTGGTTCGCCAGTGCCTTCCTGCCGCGCACTGCCCAAAGGCCGTTAGCTGTCCAACCCTGCGGTCTGGGAAGCGCCGACTGACGACGATATCGAGCCGCGCGTCGTTCTGATCCGAGGACTGCGGTCGGTCCTTTCCCCCGTTGCCCTCGCCGAGTTGTTCGCACAGGTCGTCGAGAGCTTTCTTAAAGTTCTTTGGGGCGACTCGGCGTGGAAAGCCGAACTGATACATGAGGACGTCGTCGTGGGGCCCACCAAAGAATCGCTCGGCGGCAACCGCTGAGACGTCCTCAAAAAGACGTGTTGGATCTAGGTTCATTGGCTTAACGTCGACGCCAAAGCAAGAAAGGAGGAGCATGAAGGTGTATGCTCTGCGGTCGATACGCCGCTCCGCCTGCAAAGTGTGCCCGTCAAACACGAATGGGTATGCGCTCCCCGCGGAGACTTCGCGGTCACCTAGCTCGATGGTGGTGGTGTTGGCTACGGCCTCAGTGTCGTCACCCCAGGGATCAACAAGCATGTCGTCTTCATCGTCGTTGGGGTCATCGCTAATTATCTCCGCTGTGCCAGCTCTTGTTATCGCTCGACGCAGGTCGAGGACGGAGCTGTTCCGATCAGCGCTCAACAGAGCGATTAACTCGACGAAGTCCGCCAGATCCACGGCGTCTGCAGACGCGGGGGGCTCGAAAACTGTAAGAGTCATCGACGACGCGGGCGCGTCTTAGTTGGCCGATCAGAGTCCATGCTCGTCATCTCATCGAGGATGCTCTCAGCAAGCAATAGGATGTCCTGAGCGGTGGAAAAAAGCTCCGGCTCGCCCGAGTAGCCGGTCACGACGCGTGCCTTTGCGGTCTGAAGGGTGGTCTTCGCACCTACCAAGGCCTCACGAAGGATCCGGTCGTCGCCCTTGGCGATGTCGAGCGCGACCGTCAATGGAAGGCCGCGTTCTAACGCGGTAACGCCGCTCCGTGTCTGTAGTGCCTCATCAAGGAGGCGGAGGTCGGGGTTCTGCCGCTTGACGAGGGGCGGTATCGCCTTTTCCTTGTCGCCAAAAAGCCAGGTGCAGAGTAGCCCAAACTCATCTAGCCTCGTTTTAGGAATTGGCTTTGTGGTCCCACGTTCAGACTTCGACGAGCCAAGTCCGACATAAGACTGAATCCCTTTGTACCCTAAGCCCGTGTAAAGATGAGAGAAGAAGAATCGCTTGTTGTACCGATGTTCGCGGTCGAAGACGCTTTCCTTTTCGGCCTGTGTTAGAGCCATTAGAGCATTGTATAGGCGTTGTACGGTGGAGTGCCGGTCGCCAATTTGGTTGGCAATATCCCGCAACGGTTCCCCGAGTTGATTGTGTACCCAGGCGATGTATTCTGCCTTAGAGAGCGCATCCCACTGCTGGGGCCCGTTTACATGCTTGAAGCCGACGAACCTCCAAATCTCATCGCGCTCACACCGGACGGCTGGGAGTGCTTTCAAGGATTGGCGGACGGACCGGGATGCGGCTGGGAGATCGGTCGCCTTTACCTTCCGCCGCAACTCGGCCGAAAGAAGCAGCTTCACGGCCGCGAGCCTTCTATTCCCCTCAATGACGACGAGAACGGGCTCATCACCGCCGCGCTCCAACACCTCCTCCGCGACGAACAAAGGGTCGTACTGGAAGTAGCCGTTCGCCGCCAGAGACAGAGCCAACTCGTCAACTGCGAAGTCTCGCCACAACGAAAGCAAGATCTCGTCCTGCGTGGAGGCCTCGTCGCCGCGCGCCGTCAGGCGCGGGTTACGCTCGTCGAAAAAGAGGTCATCCGGTGAGACCCACTCCATCTCGAGACCCGGCGGAACCGTGGCAACGCCTCCGCTTGACACAAGAACGCAGACTAGCCGTGGCTGCCGAACGGAGGGGCGACGGAGCCGATAGTGAGTGACTCGCTGGCGTTCGCCCTCAGCCGGAAGCTTGCGGTCGGGTGCGCTGAGGATGTCGAACGGCCCGGTCACGGTGTCGCACCCGGCCGCGGAGCCTCCGACGTCGAGCCCCGGGGCGCTCGGGGAGCCGGGCGTGGCGCTGACGGCGCCCTCCAACGGCCGCGTGGTAACGCCTCATAAGGTGTGGGCTGGTACGAGCGCGTCGTTTTGCTGTTGAGCGGCGATGGTGGCAGATCGGGAGCGAACAAACGGCGATGGCTTTCGGCTGGCCGGGCGGAGGTTGGGTTGGCCCGCGAGGGGCGGTCAAGGGCGGCCGCAGGCCGGTGTAACGCACCCTTGAGGGCCCCGCGCATATTCGACCGGTCATGGACACAAGCTCGCCGGGGGGAGGTTGTGGTCGACGGGCCCGCTGTTCACAAGCCCAACTCGATTCCGTGGTCGAAGCCGTGATCAAGGGTCGGGACTCGTGGCCCGACCAGCATTCCAGATGTGGGGATCGTCACGTCCCACTCCCGGGCCTGGCAGGCATCCAAGGGCCGCTCTCGTAGTTGTTCCGGCGCCACGCCCCACTCCTCCCGGTAGGCCTCGATGCGCCCGGCCATGTTCGTCCAGCG
>JAUJMG010000008.1:4930-30498 GCA_030446955.1 Thermomicrobiales bacterium | reverse complement strand
GCTGCGGCGTTGTTCGTCCTCCCTCACTCCTGACCGATCGTGGACCAGGTGTAGCCCAGCATGAGCCGACTGCCGGTCTTCTACGGCTGGGTGCTCGTTGGCACCGTGGCGACGCTCCTGATGGCCACGGCCGGAGCGCGATTCCTCTACGGCGTCGTCCTGAAGCCTGTCTCGGAGCAGTTCGGCTGGGACCGCACTTCGCTCACCGGCGCCGTCCTTATCAACATGGTCGCACTGTCGATCTGCCAGCCGTTCACGGGGCTCCTGGCCGATCGCCTCGGTCCGAAGCGAGTCCTGATCGGGGGCACGGCGTTGATTGGGGCGATGCTGGTGCCCCTCTCCTATGCCTCGCAACTCTGGCAAATCTATCTCCTGTACGGGCTCATCGGTGCGATCGGCTTTGCCGCAACCAGTCCGGTGAATGCCACCACGCTTGTGAACCGATGGTTCCTGCACCGGCGCGGCACGGCGCTTTCCATTGCGACCAGTGGAACGGCTCTTGGTCAACTAGTCGTCGTGCCCGTCGCCACCTGGACTCTCACGCTGACCGACTGGGAAACGACCTACCGTGTCCTTGCCGTGATCCTCCTCCTGGTGATGGTTCCTCTTGGCATCTTCTTGCTTCGTGACAGCCCTGGCGACGTTAGCGATGAGACTGGAGACCGGCGCCATGTTCCCCCGCGGGCGCCCTCCCCGCGGTCTGGGCGTCGGCCGCCGGGAGCTTTGGCAGTCCCGTTTGAACCGCCTTCATGCTCCCTGACCAGGTCGCTCAAGACCCCGGAGTTCTGGCTCCTGTCCCACGGGTTCCTCGTCTGCGGATTCACCATGGCATTTGCCAACACGCACTTCATGGCCTACGCGGACGACATGGGCATGCACGCGATGATGGCCGCCGATGTCGTGGCTGCCGTCGCGCTCTTCAGCGTGATCGGCACCATCCTGCTTGGCCTGCTGGCCGACCGCTATGCTCGGCCTCCTATTTTGGCCCTCACCTACGCGCTCAGAGGGGTCTCATTCCTGCTGCTCTTCCTGCTGCCGGCGGGCCCCCCGATCTATGTCTATGCCATCGTGCTTGGCGTCTCCTGGTCGGCCACGACGCCGTTGACCGCCGCAATTGCTGCGGACCGATATGGCCGGGCAAACCTGGGTGTCATCTTCGGTACGATGTTTACCTTTATGAATCTCGGATTTGGCGTCGGAGCCTTCCTGGACGGAATCATCTACGACGCCACCGGTCACTACGACCTCGCGTTGTTGATCAACGGAGTGCTCGGGTTATCAGCTGCCGCGGCCGCTGCCCTGGTCCCTTGGGGGCTCACTCGCGAGGGGCAGGCTGGATCGCAGTCAATGCCGGACGAGAAAGGGTCGGCCGCGGCCCTAACCGCTGACTGATCCCAACTGCTGTCGACCTGATCGCGGACAGCAGGATCACGGAGTGTGAACGCCGATAGAGATAATGACGGCCGAAACTTCCAGCAGTGCGCTCGCCTTCCCCTGCCTGTGGATCGCCACCGTCTGCTACACGGCCTCGGGTTGAACGGCCGCCCGGGCCACCTCATGGCGTTGGGCAGCCATGTGGGTCCTGAGCAAGAGCGGGACAAGCACCAACGCCAGGCAGAAGGCGACCGTAAGCGGGGCCTCTGCCTTCAACGCGAAGAGCGGCCCAGCCACCATGGGGGCGAAGGAGAATGCCGAGCCGGCCACCATCTCCCCAAGGGCAAAGGCTCGTGGCCGATGCACCTCTGGTGCCACCTCGCCGAGCGCCGCCGAGAAGAGCGCCCAGGATGAGAACAACCCCCCCCGGAGCACGAAGGCAACGGCGATCAGGGCTGGTAGGCCGCTGCCAACGAAGAGCAGAAACCCGATTGCCGTGCAGCTAACGGCAATGGCGACACCGACGAACGGGGCCCGCTGGAGGCGTCCCACTCGTGTGACCGTCAGCCCAAAGAGCGTCGACCCAAGAGCGGCGCCCGCCCCGAGCGTGGCGATCCGAGCAGCCGACATTCCACGGACATCCTCCAAGAAGGTTGGGATAAACGAGGTGCCGAGCGCCAGCGCGAAAACGGTCGCTCCTTGAAGGATGAGGACGCGTCGAACGCTCACGTCGGCGAAGGCCGCCCGGTAGGACGATGGCTCCGTGGCCCGAGAAACCTGCACTCCAGGGCTCGATTGGCAACCGATCCGGGCGAAGCACGCGATGGACGCGAGCGTCATGATGGCCGCGAGCAGAAATGCCGCCCTCAACCCCCACTGCCACACCAGGAGCCCGGCAAGCAGCGGCGCGAGAAACAGGGCGATGGAGGGGCCCACGGTGAAAACCAACGTAAAGGCTCGCACCCGATCGCGTCCTGCGTGGGACGCGACGTGCGATTGAACCAGTGGAAAGGCAAGTTCGCCGATGGCCGCTCCGAGCACCATCAGGAAGAGCTGAACCCAATGAGTGGCGAGGGCGGCGGAGAGGAGCCCCAGCCCAGCGGCCGTTCGGGCGAGGAGAATTAAGCGACGGGTTCCAAATCGCTCGCCAAGTGCCGCCGACGGGCCGAGAAAAATCAGGCGAAGCAAGCCTGAGGAGCCCAGCACCAGACCAACCACGGGCACGGGCGCTCCGAGCCGCTCGATCCAGAGCGGCCAAATCCCCATGTAGGATCCGAAGGCCGCCTCAAGAAACACCATTGCCCAGAAGATGATGCCCACCTCGGGACCAAGACCGATGTGCCAGTAACCGCGTCGCCTCATGAATGCCTCGAAACGCTCCCACTCCCCAGGCGAGGCTGAATCCGTGATGATTCTAGCGGCCTCGGCCCTCCTCGGCTGCACGCACCCTCAGCCCAACCAAGCAAGATAGGCCCCATGGTCACGGCGGGAGAGGCTACGGTACAGTCATCCCCGGATCTTCTCGTGCGACCCTCCGGGCGAGGAGGAAGGGCTTCGTGAACCCGTACATTTCGTTCTCCATAGCAATGTGCCTGATTGTGCTGCTTTCTCTTGGCGTGACCGCCTACTTGGCGGTGATGTTCAACCGCCGGGCGAAGATCGATTTAGGGGAGGCGCTGGCACCGCTGGCGGAGCTGGCCGAAGGAGAGGTCGACCTAGAGGAGGCTGCGGTCCAGGGGCGCTACGCCGGTCACCTCGTTGAAGGGCGCGTGGCCCGTGCCGGAGATGGGCCGGGCCGCGTCTTCCAGACATCGATCGTTGATGCCGCCGGAGGAACGGCCTGGGAGCGGACATCGACCGCGATCAAGCAGGGAGAAGAGCCGCCACGGGTGTCGTTCTCCAGCGCCGACTCGAATTTGGAACCAGCTCTGGCGGTGGTGTGGGACCAGATGATGGAACCGGTTCTGCAACCCGGGGCTGACCGCTACTGCGTCGACTACGACCCGGCCTCGGGCCGGCTTCGCTTTCAGCGCCCCATGCGAACGCGACGCGATATTCCTAGCCAGGAGGCGTTTCGCCGTCAACTCGATTTCCTTGTTGCGCTCGGTCCCATCAACCGCCGCGCTCAGGGGGCTCCCGACGCAGACTGGACGGGAGGGCGGCGCGCGGGAGAAGCCAGACCTGCCGCCGAGCCGGGCTCATGAGATGGCGAAGGGATGACCGCGGGTGAAGGTGTTTCCAGCACGGATTCACAAGCTGGTGCGCGTCGACTCCGTGTCGGAGCAATACGCCTACCTCAATGCCTATCCGGGGCCGAGCGGACCATGGAGCATTGTCTTTCAGACGCTGAGGGACCAGGAGGGCGCGGCCACTGACGAGACGATCGCCCGGAGTGCCCTTGGAGAAGAGATCTCCATTCTCTTCGACGTGTCGAGTTTCCATGGCGGCCCGGGGATTCACCGCTTGGATGGGTTCACCATCGAGTATCTGGATCGTTTGATGCAGAGCGCCGCTGAGTTCGCGCGGGCCAATCCCCCGCATCACCCCGGCAGCCTGCCCCGGTTTCCGGTGCCGTCCGCCCGCTATTCCGGGCGGGTCGACGTGCCGCTGGCGGTGCTAGCGGTGGAAGCGAGTCGGCGGGGTCTCTACGAGCCCCCGCGGGTGGTGACACTCGATTTTCCGGATGGAGTCCCCTTCGGGGTGGGTGAGTTCCCGGGATTCGATCCTGACGCCTGGCCGCCCCCGCGCTTAGGGGACTGGCCCCCTCCAACCACATCCCCGCTCGATCGCTCGTGCCTTGAGGGCTCTGTCGCGCGATTCAGCGCCTGCACCACGCGCCTGATGGACGTCTGGTTCGGGGGCGCCGCGCACCCGCAGCTTCCTGACGAGGCTGCTGAGTATCTCAGCCTGCTGACCCGTCTGGACCTTCGGGAGATGCTTCCCGTCTACGAGCGGCTCAGTCCTGCCTATATGCGGTGGATCCACGATCTAGCCGAGACAGTCGAGCAACGCTCCGGGACCTGCTGAATCACCGGCCGACTCTTCCACTCTCTTGATCTCTGCTCCTGCAGAGCACGGAGCGCCGCCATCATCGCGCTCTCGATTACGGCTCCCTCAGCATCACCTGCTCGCTTCGGGTGCCGTGATGAGGTCGGCTCGCGCCCGAGAGAATCGCTGGTTAACCAAGGGCGAGACGAGGTTGAGCCACGATCCGGCCGCGAACCAGCCATATGCCGCCACCAGCATACCGACGGCGATGTCGATGACATAATGCTCGCCTAGATAGACCAGGGCCGTCCCCATGCAGGCGGCGTAAACGAGCGCGAGCAGGCGCCAACGGCGGCCGAATGCGCGAGCGGGAAAAACAAGCAGGAACGTGATGGCCATGTGGATGGACGGCATGGCGGCGATGGGATTTGACTCGCCAATGACGCGATAGCTGGCGTTGTAGAGGCCGCCACCCAGCTGTCGACCTACCGGCTCCATCACGCGTAGAACCGTGGCCGCCGCCGGACTGTTGAACTGTTCCCCGGCCATCCAAGGCGGGTTGGACGGAATGAGAAAGTAGATAAACAAGCCGACGGTGAGCAGCAGCGCCATGGCGGAGAGGTAGTGTCGGAAGAGGACCGGGTGCTTCTGCCAGAGTCTGACTGCGACAAGATGGGGCACAAAGAAATAAGACCAGTGGATGAAAGACAAGAAATAATCATACCATTGAAGGTAGCTGGGGTCGAAAAAACGGTCCTGAAGGGTGATTGATGGTAGTTGTCCTCCGAACAGCCAGCGTTCAACACGAGCCACATTGGTGTTTAACGTGCGGGCGAGTACCGTTTCGTCAGCAAGAGATCGGAGGGCAGTAAAGAGAAACCAGACCATCCCATAGGGGACGAAGGAGAGCAGGAAAGATCGTGCCCTTCCCATGGGCACCACGAGCACTGCGACGACTACGAAGAGTCCCCACCCCAGGAAGGAGCGGTTCGTAACCAAGGAAGCGCCGATGAGCACGGCAGCGATTCCGGCTCGGATGACGACGCGCCGTGGTGGCCTTCGTCGCCACCACGGGACCTTGACCGATAGTCCCTTGGCGTTATCCGACTCCCGCAGGGACTGGGACCCGATCGACGGAGGCTGGTCCGGCGAAACCGTGTCGTGGGACGCGCTGCTGACGGGGTCCGTTGAGGAACGGGAAGCGGGGTCGGCAGGGGGCGGGGGGAGAGACGCGAAGCTGCGGCGCTCGTCTACGGACGGCGGGGGAGAGGATCCTTCCTTGGGCGCAAGACGCTTTCCCAATGGCGTCCTCAGAGACCTACAAACTCAAACGGACGAGCAGGCTTTGGCCTTCGTATCGCGGGCGGCCATGGCTCACGGCGTCGGGATTATAGCGTCAGTCTGGCCGTGTCCTTCGCCTCGACTGTGGCATGAGGGATAGGACATGGCGCTGCCCCTCATAGCCCGTAGCGCGCGATGGCTTTCTTCGTCACGGTCATCGTTTCGGACTCTGGATCCGTTCCGGGTTTGCGAGCCACAAAACCTCGTCGCTGTTGTTCACTGATCCAGGCGTCATCCAGGCCATGGGAGGCCGCCAAGGCAATGAAGTCCGCCGCCGGCCTCGTCGGGGAGGGGGAGGCAGCGGCCTGGTAAAAGTGGCGTCGGGTCTCCTCTTCCGCCGAGTGCTTGCTCAGGAGCAGTCGCTCAACGACGGGTCCTCCCTTGAGATGCTCGATGATCTCAGGTAGATCCTTGACGGTCACACCCCGGTAGATGATGTTGTCCGGATAGACGACAACGTTGGGGCCGAGGTCGCAAAGATCTATCGTGCCGCAATTGTTGACCAAAATCTCCGTATCGAGGCCTGCCCGCACAATATCTAACCGGAGCCGGCCGACCACAGCATTCGCACCCTTCTGAGCGCAGTGGGACGCCGTGCAGACCAGAACATGCTTGTTGGTCCAGTACACCTAGACGGCTCCTCCTGTGGCCCGCTGTCGGCGCCTACCCGTGTTGATATTGGATGCCGAAGCCGCCTCGTGGATAGGTCCACTCAATGTTGTCGTAAACGTGGCAGACAATGCGGCAGGTCCCGCACTCGACGCAGCCCTCATAGGAGAAGAGCACCCGACCGTCATCCCGCGGACTGTAGCAATAGGCCGGGCAGCAGTTGACGCACTGCTGTCGCTCACATTGAAGACACACATCATGGTCGATGATGCGAATATGGGCCCGAGAGCGATCGACATTGTAGATATTCAGGCTGAGCTTGCGCTCGATGGCCGCCGGATCGAGGATCCGGGACCGACGTGCCTGGTCAACGATAACGCTCATCATCCCAACTCTCACGGCCCGGGCGATGGCCATCCCCGATTGTTCCCATCCTTGTGATAGACAAGAAAGTCTACCACCCAGCGGGTGCGGCAGCGGCTGCCTGCCGCGGCTCTCAAGCCTGAACTGCAGTCCGGCAATGGTGGCCCGCCTGGTAGAGGCGACACCTGCATCGCCTCGATGCCGGCCGCGAGAACGACGCGTGCGTCACCCCGGCCAGGGATGGATGGCGGCTAGTGAGGCACGACGAACCCCTGCAGCGAGGGCGCCGGCACGGGGCTCGCATCGAGGTCTACCACTCCGACCCGCAGGGGAGAGGGAGGGGGCAAGCTGGACCACCAATCGGCCCTCAAGCTTCTGGCTCGGCTCGCAGACGCGCAAGGACGCTCTTGATGAAGATGCCCAGCAGGGCCACGAGAACGGCCGTGCCGACCATGATGGCCCCCGAGGCTATCCCTTCCGCGACCCTGGGATCGGAACCACGAGCCGATCCGTACCCGGTCGAGTCCGTCACTGACCCAGGCCCAATGGGCCGTGCCGAGATTCCTTCCTTCCAAAGTTGGTCCAGTTCCTCGAGGGAGACGCCGAGGGAGCGTTGCACGGCCTCGTCATGGGAGACTCCTTGTCCGTAGACATCGATGAGCGATGCCATTTTCTGCTCACCGAACTCGTCGATCACAAAGCGGACGATGTCAAAGCTTGCTGCATAGGCCAAGGTCGTTTCCGCAGGGTCATAGGGAAACGCCGAGTTGAGCGCACGAAGCGAGGGCAAGCATCCTTCGGCTTCTGCTGTCGCCACCATGTCGGGAAAGTTCTCGTTGCCGCCTTCCTGGTGGTAGACAGCCAGCCCCTCGTCTAACCACCGTGGCGGCGAGTTGAAGGGATTTTCAGTGGCTTGGTGGAGCACCTGATGGCTCACCTCGTGAGGGACGACGCGACCTACCTCGGCATGATCGCCATCCGGCAGCACAGCCATGATGAGGCCGAGTTCTGTATAACTCGCTCCTGCGATCCAAGTTTCACTGTTGGTCGCCTGAGCTCCACTGAAGTCGGCACGGGAGTTGTAGACCCAGATGCGGAGCGGCCGGCTCCGCTCTACGCCCAATCTCGCTTGCAGCTCGTCGATGGTCCTCTGGGCCGATCTCAGGATGTCGTTGTTGAAGTCGGGATCGCCGTTGTAGGCGTAGACCGACACCTGATCCGTCTGGATCAGGTCCCAGGAGAACCGGCTGTCCTGCCAGAGGACAACCTGTGGATCACTTTCGGTGATCGTGCCGGCCGCGTCGACCAGACGCCAGTGAAAGGCGATATCGACCCCGGGCGGCTCATAGCGGAGGCGCAGATCTACGGGAAGGGAAAGGTCGACACTTTTCCCAGGTGTGATATCCGGGAGGACGCCATTGAGGGTCTCTTGGTTCCCAACGGCATAGAGCAGTTCCACCCGAACAATGTCGACATCGGACCTGGCTACCAACGAGAAGGTGATGTCGTTCGGAAAGTGAACCTCGGCGTTTGAGGCACTGATTTCGACCGCAGCTGCGCGGACGGGACCAGAATCGACGCCCGCGAGCGTGACGAGAAGCAAGAGGGCAACAATGGGGGCGGCCAGTCGAGCGACGTGGCCAGCCTGCCGGGTCACTCTTCCGGTCCGATCTGATGATGCAAATAGGCGTTGATGAAGGGGGCGATGTCTCCATCAAGCACGGCTTGGGCGTCCCCAACGCTGGTGTCGGTGCGGTGATCGGTGACCTGGGTGTAGGGGTGAAGCACGTAGGACCGGATGCGGTTGCCGAATCCGGCGGCGCTGTGCTCCCCCTTCAACTTGGCGCGCTCTTCCGCTTCCTCCCGCAACTTCCGCTCAAGGAGGCGCGCCCGCAAGATCTTGAAGGCGGTTTCCCGGTTCTGGATCTGGCTACGCTCGTTCTGGCAGCTCACCACGATGCCCGTCGGCAGGTGGGTCAGACGAACGGCGGAGTCGGTCTTGTTGACGTGCTGGCCACCAGCGCCAGAGGACCGGAATGTGTCAACCCGAACATCGTCCGAATTGATCGTAACCTCGGTGTCACCCTCGATCTCGGGGAGGACCTCAACGAGGGCGAATGCCGTGTGGCGCCGGTGGGCCTGGTCAAAGGGCGAGAGTCTCACCAGCCGGTGAGATCCACCTTCGGCCTTTGCATACCCGTAAGCGTTGGGGCCTCGAAGCTCGATGGTGGCGTTCTTGATCCCCGCTTCCTCGCCCTCCGTCGTATCCAGCAGATCTGCCTTCAAGCCTTGACGGTCTGCCCACCGGAGATACATGCGGGTAAGCATTTCGGCGAAATCTTGGGCGTCCACCCCGCCTTCACCGGAATGGACGACGAGGATGGCATCGGACGCGTCATGGGGCCCACTGAGTGCCAATTGCAGTTCCAGATCATCGACGCGGCAAGCCAGGGAGGCGACCTCCGCTGCGACCTCTGCGGCAAGGTCCGGGTCATGCTCTGCCAGTTCGACGAGCGTGATCAAGTCGTCGACGGTTCGACCGAGATCCTGCCACTCGCCGACGCGGCCGCGAAGATCCCCTAACCGGCGCATGGCGAGTTGGGCCGCCTGTGCGTCCTGCCAGAAGCCGGCGTCGCCGCTCTGTCGTTCTAGGTCCTCGATCTCCCGCTCATGCCCGGGCAAGTCAAAGACGCACCCCGATGCGGTCCAAGCGATCACGGATCGCGGTCAAGGAGCGGGTCATCTCGTCGGTCATCTCGTCGCTCATTCCTTGGCAGTATCCGGTCAGGGCCGGGCGTATGGTGTCCTTGGAGGGTATGGGCTCAGGACCCGGCCAAGTATAGCCCCGACCACTGATTCCCGGCCGCGCCAGGGCTAGGAGGTGGGGTGACTGACCATGTCAATGGGAGGCACCTGGATGGAACGCCAGGCCTTGGGCCGTCGCCAAGGCAGCTGACTAGGGACAGGGTGTCGTGATGCGCCTCGGGGATATCCCTGGCTTCAGATCTGCCCACCTCTCTGGCCCGATTTAGAATGCCAGCGACGGACCTTGAGGAGGCTGCCAGAGGCATCACGCCTTGGAGTTGGCCCAGCTCTTCCTGCGCCGCGTGGGTGGCTGGGCTCTATTGAGACGGACCGCGATGAGGAGCCGGCTTCGGTGCAATTTGGTCGAGTGGACGGCATTGTGGTGCTTGTGGAGACGCCGGAAGGGCCAGGGCTGCGATTGACTGTCTCCTTAGAGACGGGATCGCGATTGACGGTGGTGCGCGAGGAGACGCTACGGCCGGTGCGGTCCCTGGACGATCCTACCGCGTTGAGCTGGCATGCGGACCAATGGACTCAGGAAACCATTGGCGTTGAGCTGGCACTGGAAGGATGGGAGGTTGTCAGCGGGGGCGAGGTACCGGACCCGGAACCGGGGGCATTGGCACGGTCAGCGAGTTACGTCGTACGCCATCTTGGACCCACCTGATGTGCAGTAGGGCTGGTGACCCGGCTGACTCCAGGACCGATGCTCTCCTTCAGAGGCTTGGTACGAGGACCGCCGGATGAGTAGCGAACGGGTGCGTGGGCGCTCGACGTGGCCGCTGGCTCTGCTGGTTAGCGTTGTTGGAACGCAGCTGCTACTCGGCCTCACGGGCGCAGCTTCATGGCTGGTCACTCAGGTCTCCGACCCAGCCCTGTCTGTACCCGCAGGTCCCCCGCCTGATCTGGCGGTCGGTGGCGCGACGCTTGAGACCGGGCTTCCTCTGGCGTTGACCAGGGCGCAGATCTGGAACAGGGGGGCGCAGTTAGTGGCGGCGAGTGGGCATGTGGATTGGCCCCCAGATGTGCCGCCCTTGACGCCAGCCGAAGTTCCTGGCGGTGGGTGGCTGACATTCGTCTTCGCGGTGCCTGACCCTGAACACCCAGAGACGCCCTTACCAACCTACACGGTCAAGATGGAGCGATCCAGGGCGGACATCGTCGACGAGCAGGCGCTTGTTTCCGGGATTCCCCTGCCCCCGTCGGTCCCTCTGCTCGACGCATATCCGATCCCTTCGACCCAGGCGATCCTGCTCGCTGAGGAGAACGGAGGAACGGAGTACCGCCGCGCTTGTCCGCTTCAGCGACATATCAGCCGGATCAGCCTGGATACGACTGACCCAGCGCGGCACCGTTGGACGGTGACCTACCGCGACGATCGGTTCCCGGACCGCAATGGGATGCTGGTTCGGATCGACGCGATGACCGGTGAGGTCGACGGGCCGGAGATGCACGTGCCGAGGGACGCGGGCGCCTGCGAGGAAGCGGCCCTTCTTGATCAAGCCCCTCGGCACGCCTGAGGGAGTGGATCCGGCGATGAAGCAGAACCGCCGCTTGACTCTCAACGGTTCCGTCCTGCCCCTGGAACTGGGAGAGATCAGGTCGGGGGACGTGTCGGCGGGAGAGCGCCCTGCTGACTCCGCTGAGGGGATGAGGGAAGCCTGGAATGCTCGTGCTATACTCCGCCGTTCTCACGGAGGAACCTGATGTTGACGCGAGGATAGTGGCGCATGGACAACCCGTTTTCGTGGGATTACCTGACGACGGTCCCGGGGACGAATGAAGTCTTTGGACCCTTCGCAACGGTCTTCCTGGTGCTATTTAGTCTCGGCTTGCTCGTCGCGCTCTTCTTCTACAACGACGGGGCGCGGAGATACGGGACCCACTCATTCAAGCGCAAGACGATTCGCCGCGGCTCCACGATTGCCATGATCGTCTTCGGGGTCGGATTGTTTTTCTTCGGGATCCGCGTGCTCCAAATCAACCCGTTTGGCTTTGGCATGCGGCTCTGGCTCTGGCTGAGTTTCTTGGCCGCGCTCGGTATGCTGGGATTCTTTGCTTACTATCTTCGAACTTCATACCGGCAGGGACTCCGTGCCTACGAGGAGCGGCGCCGGAAGCAACAGGTGCTTCGTCCTGTGGCCGCCATGGCAGGGGGTCGTACAGGAGGGCAGCGGGTAGTCCGACTGGACCCCCGGCGGCCCAGCCGCCGCCGCCGTCGCTGAGCTTCCCCGAAAAACGCCCGGACCCGCTCCCTGAGGAACGGGTCCGTTAAGCGAGGGCCGTGCACCCTCTGTCGATCACGACCCTCCAGCTTACCGGCGCTCGTTAGCTCCGGCCGGGCAACCCCGCGTCACCCGAGGAGGTCCACTTACGGCTGCTACCTTCCGGTCCTGACCGGGTTCGCGGTTCCCCGCCGCGCGGGACCCGACCTTCAACACCACGTGCCGTCGGCAGTCCCACAGGGCCGGACCTCGAGAGGGGATTCAACCCCGCTATAGCGGGTTGCGGGTACAGGGCACCGCTACCTCCCCGTCTAGCACGACCAAGCCGAGTGTACCTTCCATCGGGAAAGGCTGTCAAAAGCCGCCGTTCGGGTCCGCCAGCAAGCGCGATCGCGCCGAGAAGGTGGCACGCCCCATGCTCCCGACCTGGAGATGACGTCGCCTTGTGGGGCGGCGGTAACGAGATCGCCGGGTCACCGAAGCGGGGGGAGACGAACGTGCAGACGGTGCTGTTGGTGTCTGAGATGGAGGTCGGGAGCGAGTTGGCCGTGCGCCAGATGCACGAGCAATTCCCAATCGACGTTCTCGAGGGCGGTATTGGCGTGGAACGGCTGGTGGCGTTCATCGGCAGCGGACGCTACGCCCTGGAGTTGACCGTTAGCGACGGCGACTTCCAGGAAAACTTCCATCGGTTCCTGGCCACTCCTGAGGTCCGCCAGCTCTTTGCGGAGTTGCGCGCCCACGTGTCCGATCTGCCCGATCCCGACACTGGAACAGCGCACATGCCGCTGGCTACAGCCATGCTCCTCTGGAACCGGACGGGCGACCGTGATCTCACCACCGTGTAGATCTGCTGGCGCAGGTTAGTCCGGGGGCAAGGGGCCCTCGGCGGGCCACTCGATGGGACGAGGGCCTGGATCGCTCATGTCCGGGTTGTCCTGCAGCCTCCGAAGCACGCGAACCGAGAGGTCGTTGCGGACTTGGATCTGGCACGAGAGGCGGATGTTCGGCTCCAAATCCTCGATACGTCCGAGTCGCTCCGTCTCGGCACCGGTTGGAAAGCCCGCGTCACCCTCCAGGATTTCGACCCGACAGGTCGTGCACCGTGCATTCCCGCCACAGCGATGAAGGATGTCGACTCCAGCATCCTCGATGCAAAGGACGAGACGACGGGCCGGCTCGCACGACGTTGCTCCAAACCCCTCGATGGTGACCGTTGGCATACCTGTTCGCCGCTCCTGTTGGGCTCGCTGTCGACTCGCTTCCTGTCACTTCGGAGCATGGTAGCAACGACGTGACGCCTAGGGCAACGAAACCACTGGGGCCGTGCGAGCGAAACATGTCCCGAGGGCGGGACCTCAGGCGTGATAGCGAACGCTTCCTGTCACACGCGCGTGGTGACGATCGGCGAAGTCGGCGGCGTGCGGCCCAGCGAGGATCAACGCTCCAACGTGCCCATGGCTCGCAGAGCCGGTGACAAAGGGATAGCGAACTGCCTTTGCTTCGAAGCGGCGTTCCACGTAGAAGAGATCTTCGCTGAGGCGCGCGAAGACGTCGTAGGCAAGCTGGTCGGCGGCCATCAGATCTGGGATGGGTGCCTCGACCCAGAGGGTCAGGGTGACCGCTCCATCTTCCACCTCGGCCTCCCCGATCAAATGAGCCCCCGCGACGTCGCGGACCAGGTGCTCAGCATCAACTGAGAAGCGGAGGTTGGCCTCGTCGTCCGTGCCCCAGTCTGCTCCATAACGGGCGCGCATCGCGCCCACCACATCGTCCACCATCTCGCCCACTCTTACCTCCGCACCGGCATGAGCATCAGGGCTGCCGGTGATTCGATCCCACGTTGTTCACCCCTCCGTATACTACCGCTCAAGCGCGTGACGGGGGCCAGGGAGCCCGGAGGAGCACGCGGTTACGGATCGGGGAGGTTCGTGGGGTGAGCGACCACGGGCAGATTGACGGTAGCGGGAGGGCGGTGTCTCTCATCGGCGCGGAGGAAATTCTTAGCCGTCAGGAACGGGCGCGGGAGGGTGCAGCGCGTGGCGGCTATGCCGCACTGTTGGTTGTGGGCCGTTCCTTCTACGATCGCTGTGGCGACCTAGCCTACCTGACCAATCACTTCCCGCCCTTTCCCACGTCCGTCTTCTCGGACGTCAACCGCGGTCTTGGCCATGCCTTCTTCTTGCTCCCCGTTGACGGTGATCCTATTTTGCTGACGGACCCGAGAGGCTATCGGAGGGACCTCGTTCCTGTCTCCGACGTTCGACGAGCGAGCGACCTGGGAGCCGCCGTCGTGGCGACGCTGCGGGAGCGTGGGCTGGCCTCATCGAGGGTTGGTCTCGTCGGCGACGACATCCTGCCGGCGGCTATGGACCGATCCATTGGCGCCGCGCTTCCAAATTTGGAGCTGTTGCCGGAGCGAGACCTGGTGCCGGGGTTGCGGCGTATCAAGAGTCCGGCCGAGCAGCATCTGCTGCGTGAGGCCGCACTGCGGGCAGACGCAGGACTGAGGGCTGCTCTCGATATCATCGGAGCAGGTAGGGCGACAGAACAAGAGGTCTGCGCAGCCGGTACTGGGGCGGCCCTGATGGCCGGTGCAGACTTCGTTCGCTATCTTCGTATCCATTCCGGCCCGTGGTCAGCCGCGGGGTCTCGGTGGCCACAGGCGATGCCACGCCTGATCGAGCCGGGCGATGTGGTGGCGATGGACATCATTGGGGCCTTCGGTGGCTACCAGTTTGACGTCCTTCGCACGACCGCAGCCGCTCCGGTCGACCTGGATCGTCGGGCAATGCTGGATTTGGTCCATGAGGCATCGGATCGGGCGGTGGCCGCCTGCGTGGCCGGGGTGACGGCCGGAGATGTCGTGGCCGCTGCGGCTGCCACCTACGAAGGAACTCCCTTTTCCGCCTACACCGGCACGATGATGGGTCACGGTATCGGGTTGGAGACCGTGGAAGCCCCCTATCTTCAGCAGGGAAGCACCGAGCGGCTCGAGGCCGGGATGGTCCTCTGCGTCGAGCCCGGCATCTTCGTTCCCGACTGGGCAGGCGCCTCCATCGAGCAGGAGGTTATCATCCGTGCGGAGGGCCCCCCGGAAATCATCACCCCGACGGCTACCCGACTCTGGTAAGCGGACGTGACATTGGCTGCCCGGATTCCCTCGGGCAGGGCGGAGGACTGAGCGTGAACAGGGTTCTGGATATCATCTTGCGCCGAAATCGGATCGAACCGGATGTGCCGATCTGCCCGCAGCACAACATAGAGATGCATCTCCGAGGCAAGCAAGGCCGTCCTACCCGGTTCTCAGACCAGACCGAGGAGGAGTACACCCTGATCTACTTTTGTCCTGAAGACGACTGCAATCACACCGAGGCTGTCAAGCGGGTCAAAACCCAGATTCCCGTGCCCGGTGAGCCGCCGGAGCGGCCACTCTTCTCGCGCCGGGGCGAGCGGAATCACTGAGTCGATCCCGTCTATTCCCGTGGTGGGCCAAGGTTTTCGCCCTGGTACGCTCCCTGGTATCCCTCTCCAGCGGCGCGGCTCAATGTCAGAAAGATGAGTTGGAGTACCCGGGCATTACGGGAGACCGAAAATCCGGCCGGATTCGCGACTACGAGCAACGACGCCGAGCGACCATGATAACCGGCGTCCCAGACCGCGGTGTGGATGGCGACACCGCACCGGGCCAGGCTGGAACGAGGACGGCCGAGGGCCATGACATCCAGCGGCAGATTGACCACCTCATTGAAGATGATGTGGTAAGGACCCGGCTCCAGATGCAGATCGCCGTTGTGGTCGAAGGGCAAGGACTCCAACGCGGGAAGCCGCCGCTCGCTATTGGAGACGGCGATCTTTCCTGGTCCGGTGAAGTAGCTAACTTCCTTCAGCGTGAGATCGAGACCGTTCGGCTGAATCTGCTGTTCCAGCATTGGCGCATCGGAGACCAAAGGTGGGTTGCCGGCGGCACGCTCGCGGATTTCGGCTCCACTCAAGACTCCGCTCGGGATCCGGTCCAACTGGGGGGACAATCCCTCGATCATTCGGTGTTCTTCTCCTTCTGATGGTGCTCGCAACGTTGGGCCTCCTGGCACGGATGCGTGGCGGCGACCCACCGTAGGACGTAGGACCCGGGCTCTGCGGCGACTTGAGGAACGACGCGGGGCTGAGTGGTGACGAGGCAGCCGCACTGCTTGAAACCTTTCGGCCTTCCCACGTCCCCCTCAGGTTGCCCTCGGCCGCGTGGAGGGATAGGGCGTCCTCTTCCTCCGGTACCTGAATATGACTGAAACGATGGTAACAGTGACGGAAGTGAGGGGTCGACGCCATCTATCGGGAGATGCGTGCGGTGAAGGGGAGGATGACGGAGTAACCCTGGAGCCGTCCTTTCAAGACTAGGTGTTCCATCCTTGGCGGTAGCCGACTCGGAGCAGATCTCCCAGCAGCGGCCGTATCACGTGCTGCGCCACCGGGATTTTCGGCTGCTCTGGGCAGCGGAGATGCTGTCCACGCTAGGGACCCAGGTGCAGCGTGTCGCCGTCATCTGGCATGTCTTTGAGATCACCGGCGATCCGCTGCAACTTGGCCTTCTCGGACTCGTTCGTTTCCTGCCCATCCTTCTCTTCGGGTTGTGGGGCGGGGTGGTGGCCGATCAACGAGACCGCCGACGAACGCTTCTGGCTACGCAGATCGCGCTCCTGGCGGCGTCCTCGCTTCTCAGCTTGGCCACGATCCACGACTTCTACCTGCTGCCCACCATCTACGCGCTTACCTTCGCCTCGGCCGCCGTCAGCGCTATTTCTGGCCCCACCCGCCAGGCGCTGATTCCCGCCCTGGTGCCTCGACAGGATCTGACCGGGGCTGTGACTCTCACCATCATCTCGTCCCAGGTCGCGGCCGTCACAGGTCCCTTAGTTGCCGGTGTGGTCATCGCCGCCTTCGGTGTTGCGGTCGCCTACGGCCTGGACGCGGTCTCGTTCCTTGCGGTCATCGCGGCGGTGTTGGCGATGCGAGTCCGTCCGACGGTCGCTTCAGTTGTCAAGGGCGGCATTGCTGCCGCGCTCGATGGCCTTCGGTTTCTCCGCAGGGCACCCGTTCTCCTGGGCGTGATGACCGTTGATTTCCTGGCCACCTTCTTCGGTGCAAGTACCGCGCTGCTACCGGTTTTTGCCGCTGACATCCTCGGCCTCGATGCCCAGGGGCTCGGCCTCCTCTACGCCGCGCCCGCGGCCGGAGCCGTCGCGGGGAGCGTGTTGATGGGCGCGCTTCGGCCTCCTGCCCGTCCTGGCGCCGGCGTGCTGGCAGCGGTCGCCGTCTACGGTTTGGCGATCGTCGGGTTCGGCCTTAGCAAAACCGTGTGGGCGGCAGTGGCAGCGCTGGCGGTCAGCGGGGCTGCCGACGCGGCAAGCATGGCCTGGCGGCATGCGCTTCGCAGCCTGGCCACACCGGACGAATATCGCGGTCGTGTCGCCGCCGCCCACTCAACCTTTGCGATGGGCGGGCCGCAGCTCGGGGAGTTCGAGGCCCGCCTCGCTGCCGCGCTGTTCGGCCCGGTGGCCTCGGTCGTGATCGGTGGCCTGGGAGCGGTCGCGGCTGCTGCCGTAGTCGCCCTCCGGGTTCCATCAGTCGTGCGTTACCGGGTGAACCATTAGCTTGGGAGGCATAGTCCGGCATGTCGGGCGACAGGATGATGGCCGCGCCCTGTCGCCGCGCGGCGGGTCGTTCATGTTCATTTGACCGAGACCGACGGCCGGTGGTAGTGTGCGGGTTGGGATAGTCAATGGTTGGCTATAGCCTCTTAGCCAAGGTCTCGCGGTCGTCACCGACGGTCGACCCTAGGAGTCTCTCCGTGGTCCTCATGCTCCCCACGTCGCGCCGCTCTCCCTCTGATCTAGCCGCCTCACCGATGACGCTGACGCGCGACGCCTACGGCCGGGCGATGACCTACCTCCGAATCTCGCTCACCGACCGGTGCAACTTCCGGTGCGTTTATTGCATGCCGGCGCTCGGCATGAAGTTTCAGCCGAGGGAGGAGCTGCTTACCGACGAGGAATTGCTCCGAGTCGTTGGTATTGCCGCGGAGTTGGGCTTCACCAAGCTGCGCCTCACCGGTGGAGAGCCAACGATCCGGCCTCACATCGTCGAGCTCATCCGGGCAATGAAGGCCTTCCCGGGCATCACCGAACTTTCGATGACGACCAACGGTTTGCTGTTGGGGCGGCTCGCGGCGGACCTCAAGTCAGCAGGTCTTGACCGCGTCAATGTCAGCATCGACACGCTCGAACCACAGAAGTTCAAGGCGCTCACCCGGGGTGGTAGGCTCGATCTGGTCTGGCAGGGGATTGAGGCCGCCGAGGCGGTTGGTCTCCAGCCGATTAAGCTGAACGCGGTCGTGGTTCGCAATCAGAATGAGCACGAAGTTGGTGACCTGGCGGCGTTGACCATCGAGCGCCCTTGGCAGGTGCGGTTCCTGGAGATCATGCCGCTGGAGGGGGTAGGCGCCGTTCACGACGAGGGGTTGGTCACCTCGGAGGAGACCCAGGTCAGACTAGAGGAGCGCTTCGGTCCGCTTGAGCAGGTCGAGGCTCCCCCCGATGATCCGGCGAGGGTGTGGCGGATTCGCGGAGCGGCCGGTACGATTGGATTTATCTCCCCGGTGTCCGCTCCCTTCTGCGCGTTCTGCAATCGCGTGCGCTTGACCGCTGACGGCAAGCTTCGCCTCTGCCTGCTGCGCGGAGACGAGGTGGACCTGCGTGACCTCATGCGAGCCGGCGCAGACGATGCGACGATTGCCCGTCAGATGCGAGCCGGCATCTGGCGGAAACCGTGGGGGCACGGGCTCGCAGAGGGCGACCGGCAGACCATCCGGGGCATGTCTCAAATCGGCGGCTAAGCACCTTCTGGCATGGATTCTGCCGCGTGGCGTCCAGGGCGATCTTGTCCCGGTCTCGACGCTCGCGTCGCGCTGAAGCAGAGAGGCATCTCCGCTTCCGTTGATGCCTCCTCGTGGCATGGCGTGTAGGACGTTTCCCGGATCAGGAATGCTACCGCTACGCAAGCCGTGTCGAGGCCCCTGCTGATATGTGATCAGGTGTGGCCGCTGGACGGAGCCCCCTCTGAGACCTCGGGCACCCCTCGTCTTAGCGCCGCGGGTCCGCTGCTGTTCCCGACAGTGAAGCAACGTCGTGCTGGCACGGCGGATGCTCTGGCTTCTCGACTCGTCCTTACCGTATGGATGAGGGATTTCACGCGGATTGCGCGGGCACTAGTCTTTAGTTTCGCCGTCAAGTTCTGGTGCCTCGCTGCCCACCAGACGTGACTGAATTGGGACGGGACGCTGACGGTGAGTGGTGCAGGGGCGACGAGTGAGAATCGCTCGCTCCGGACAGTGGTCATCGCGTTGCCCTTTACCGAGGCGCACCTGGCGCGTCTTCGGTCGCGCTTCCCCGCTGTTAAGTTTCGGGCCGTGGAGCCTTCCAACGTTGGCGACGCACTAGCTGATGCGGACGCGGGGGCAGCCTGGCACCTTGATCCTGAGGATGTGAAGCGCGCGCCTGGTCTTCGCTGGCTCCAGACGGGAGGGGCGGGCGTCGAGGGGGTGTTGCACCCGGTCCTCATCGATCAAGGCGTGATGCTCACGAACGCGAGTGGCGTCCATGCCGTCAATATTGCCGAACATGTGATGGCGATGATGCTGAGCTTCGCGCGAGGGTTTCCTCGGCTGTTTCGAAACCAAATCAATCGTGAGTGGAAAGACGACGTGGTTCGATCGCACGTCTTCGAGCTTCAGGACCAGCGGCTGCTGGTGGTCGAGCTGGGCGATATCGGCGCGGCTCTCGCCCAGCGGGCATCCGCGTTTGGTATGGAGGTCTTGGGAGTTCGGCGGCGACCGGACCAGCCGGTGCCGACCGGCGTGCAGCGCGTGGGCACCATCGAGGAGCTGCCCAACCTCCTCCCCCTGGCGGACCACGTGGCCATTTGTCTGCCCCTCACCCCGCGGACCGCAGGTCTTTTTGACCGGCAACTTTTGGGTGCCATGCGACCATCCGCGTACCTCTATAACATCGGCCGAGGAGGCGTCGTCCGGACGGACGACTTGGTGGCAGCGCTGGGAGATGGTGGGCTCGCCGGAGCCGGGCTTGATGTGACGGATCCAGAACCGTTGCCAGCGGCCTCACCACTCTGGTCGATGGAGAATGTCATCATCACCATGCACACGTCGGGCGGCACCCCACGCTACTGGGATCGGGCGCTCGATCTCTTTGAGGATAATATCGATCGGTACATCGCGGGCCAGCCACTGCTCAATGTCGTTGATCCGGCTGACGGGTACTAAGCGAATATCCTGAGGAGGCAACCGTCGGGTCTTGACACCGAAGTCGCCCCGTACATAATGTACGTACACCGCTTGGCCGGAATAGGCCAAGCAACGCCGAAGAAGGAGCGTGGTCCGGACGGAGGATTGGGACGTCGCGAAGGGGGGGTAGGGTGCGTCAGCACAGAATCGCGAGCATCTCCCAGCATGCTGGTCGTCGACTCGCTCAACGCAACCTGAGCTACGAAGATGTCGGGTACGTCTTCGCACACGGCCGCGTTCTCCATACCGGCAAAGCCTGCTTCGTTCACCTCGGACGCCGCGACATCCCTATCGAGCACCGGCGCGAAGACCGGATCCGGCGACTGGAAGGTACCGTGCTTGTCCTCGATCCAGTCACGGGTCAGCATCTCACGACCGCTTACCGGAACCGTCGACGTGGCAGTCGCGATATCAAGCGCAAGTCGAAACACTCGCTCCTGGGCTGGTAGCTCAATGCGTGCTCGCCGTTAGACGCCCGGTTCGCCTGGGGCCCCACGTGTCGTGATCGGGAACTCACCGGTAGCCCGTCCTGCTTCCCTTATCGCGTCTCGTCTGTAGACCCATGCTTGAAGGGCGCTGTCTCGACGCGGGCGCCCGGAGCGAACGAGCAGGGCTGAACGAGATCCTCGCGGTCGTTCATGGCGTAGCGGGCGTAGTAGCCCTGGCGGAGTGATGACTCCAACGCGGCCACCTGGTCGCCCGGGAGGAGGGCTAACGCGGTGCCGCCCCCCCCGCCACCCATCATTCTCGCTCCCAGGACGCCCTCGACTCGCAGAATGTCCCTGACGAGTTCCTCCACACGGGGATGGCTGACATCGTAGTCGGTGGCCGAGGAGCGGCCCGAAGCAGTCATCAGCCGCCCGAACGTCTGCCAATCAGCTGCGCGTAGGGCCGCTACTCCCAATTCCACGCGCTCGGTCTCGGTGATGATGTGGCGCAGGCGGCGGGCGAGCAGAGGTGACAAGCCCTCCCGGGTGAGGCGCTCCATTTGCATCCGACCGATCGCGGCCACGTCCGGGACATCCTCTTCAAGCACTCGGCGCGCGGTCTCAAGAATCTGCCTTGCTTCCTCGACGCGGGTGGGATAAGCGGAGGCACCGAGGGAGCGGTCTACGCCGGAGTCGGCAACGACAAATGCCAGAGTCCCCAGATCCGGGTGAAGATGTTCGACGGTGAGCGTTGCAGCATCAAATCGAATGACACCGCCCGCCACAGAGGCTGACTGATCCATGGTGCCGCAGGGAGTGCCTGCACGGTGCTCGGCCTCTTGAGCCAGCAGCACCCACTGCTTCACCTCCAATGGCTGCTGAACCAGTGCCGAGGCAAGTGCCACGCAGAGAGCGGCAGACGAACTCAGCCCGAACCCGATCGGCACGTCTCCGGCGAACGACACCTCTAATGGGGTGCGGAGACTGAGTTCTGGTCGCTCCTGCACCGCCGCCGCGAGGCCGCGGACGTAATCGAACGGGCTGCCTGGAGGGGCGCGGTGACGCCACCCGTTGAAGGCCGTCACCTCGAGTTCCTCTAGGTTCGTGCCCAGGTCCGCGGCCACAAGGCGAAGGCGTCCCGGTTGTCCGTCGATGTCGCGCGCCAGGACGGTCAAAACCCGGTCGATAGCTGCCGCCAGCACCGGACCGCCGTTGTAATCGAGGTGATTACCAAGGAGTTCAATACGTCCGGGCGCAATGGCCCGCACCGAGGGAGTCCAGCTTCCGCCAAAGGCGGCTTTCGCTCCTGCAATTGCGCGGGCTACCGATGGAGCGGAGGCAGCGTCCCCGATCACGGGGTTCCGAGAGACAGGATTGCGGGGCGTCCCGATTCCTCGTACCGGGGCCACCTGTCGTCGAGGGTCAGCACATCGGCCCCGCGTTCACTTACGACAAAGGTGTCCTCGCTCTTGGCCCCGGGCAGCGACGGATTCCAGGCGAATGCTTGGTTCGTCTGGACAATGCCTTCAGTGGTTGGCGTCACCCGCTGGTCCCGGCCGCTGTACCCGGTCGAGCCGCCCTGGTGATGATCGCGCCATGCGTCCGGCTCTCCGATACCGGCGTAGCCGGGGATGAGCGTGTTGGTGAAGATGTCGGCGAGGGCGGCTCCTGGTCTTGTCGCGTCCATGATCCGGCGATCGAGATTGGCGACGGAGCGATGGCGATCAGATAGGGCATCTGGAACTGGGCCAAAGTGGATCATTCTGGTCAGGTTGGCAACGAGCCCCCACTTGTGGGCGCAGAAGACCACCATCGCCATCCGCTCGATCCGGCGGTCACTGTACAAGCCGTGCCGGTCCTGCCAAAGCCGCCCGTCGGCGCAGACGATGTCGACCTCCTGCGCGATGCCGAAGCTGTGCAGTTGGCGGTGCGCCTCCGCCACGACAGCCGACTCGGGCGTTCCAGGGCGGACATCGCGGCAGACCTCGGTCATCACCCGGGCAGCAGTGGCACCAAGCCACCGGTATCGCTCCAACTCTCTCGGTAGCAGGCTGGCGCGAAGCTGCATGATCTCTTCACGAAGGTCGAGCAGCGAGACGCCATGACGTTGGAGGGCTTGCAGGAGCGGCGCGTCGGCGAGGTCGGAGGCAATAATTCGGGGCTGTCCCGGCATGCTCTCGATGGTTGCCCCGACGACATCGCTCTCGTGCCATGGTTGAGCCACGACATCGAGGTCGAGGTCTGAGAACTCGTCGCGGAGGAGGCGCGGCAACTCGATATTTTCGGTGACCAGGGTGACGCGTTCGCGCGACACCACAAATGCCATCACGCCGGTGTCAGACTGATGCCAAATCTCGGAGCGAGATCCCTGGACTGACTCGAGCGAAGCTCCGTCAGCAGGGCCTGACCCGAGCCATGAGAGGTTTGCCCGTGACCGGAGCAGGAGGCCGTCTAGTCCTGCCTGGTCTAGCAACCCGACAATCCGCTCGTGCTTCGCCCGAAACTCGGTCGCGCGATCCATGACGGCCTCCAGCGCCAAAAGCCCCGATCAGTTACTGGTCTATCTCCAATGGCCTTTGGAGCGCGATCACCTGCGCATTTGAACGACCTTGAACGCCTCAGCGAGTTCGAAATCCTGGCCCGTCGCCAGCTCCGCTGCTCGCTCCCGCATCCTCTCGCGGAGGCTCTCCGCGCTGCCGACCTGGCTCACATGGGCCATCAACGCATCGATCTTGGCATCGAACGTGTCCGTAATGTCCACGAACTTGTCAGCCGTCTCGGCGCCGAAGTACCAAATCTCGGCGGTCTTGTGCGGCTCCAAGCCTTCCTCAAGGTGCTCAGGAAAGTAGAGGTGGTCGCGCGCAGTCGGATAGACGGCATCGTGGGTCGCAAAGCCGACGGCTCGATGGTCGGGATGAAACGCATACGGTCGGAAAGGATCGTGGGTGATCACGACGTCAGGGCGGTGAATGCGGATCATCCGCACGACCTTCTCACGCAGATCGAGATCTGGCACTAACCCCCCATCCTTGCAGTGCAGAAACACTACTTCGGCCACCCCGAGCCGGCGAGCTGCCTCCAGTTGCTCCGCCTCACGTGTGGCGGCAAGTTTGTCCGGACGGACAGACCGATCCGAAGTTCCCCGATCACCCGATGTCACCTGGATAATGATGACCCGCTTCCCGTCCCGGCACAGCCCCGCCACCGTGCCAGCCGAGGAGAACTCAGAGTCGTCGGGATGGGCAACTACGAGCATGTAGACCTGGAACGCTTCTGGTGTCGACTCCGCCATCGAAACTCGCTTCTCCTCATCTGCTCTAATCTCGAACGATGCCAACCCTCAGGGTGCCCGTGGTTCATCCGCCGGGCTCAATCTCACGTGTAGGAAGTGACCAGGGTGGGCAGGAGCAGCCGTTCTGATTCGCTTCAGTTCGTGCTGCTCGCTGCCCAACCTGGTCCGCTGTGGGGTTCTGCAGATGGACTAATCTCGCTGCACCTCGACCACCACTAGGCGCCGGTCTCCTCATGTTCGAGGAATGAACGTACCTGATCCACCACCCGCTCCCACGGGCACGTCTCCTGGACGCCGGTGCAAAGATTTTTCACATTGCAGACGCCGGCCGCCGCTTCTGACGTGCCGACGATCACAGCGATTGATATCTCCTTGCGCCCGGCGTATTTGAGCTGATCCCCCACACTGCGCTGTGGTTGCACCGACTGGTCCACCCGCAGGCCGGCTCCCCTCAGGACGCCGGTGATCCTCGCGGCTGCCTCGATCGCGTCGGGGAATGCCGGCACAAAGACATCTGCGACGCTTGACCTGATTGGCAACAGGTTAAATTGCTCCACAACCTCAATGATCCGCTCCAGCCCTAACGACATGCCTGTTGCCGGCACTGAACGTCCGAGGAAGGTACCGACGAGACCGTCGTAGCGCCCTGCCCCGGCGACTGAACCGACTTGCGGCTCCTCCACAGTCGCCTCAAAGACTGGCCCTGTGTAGTAGTCAAGACCGCGGGCGAGGGCCAGATCAAGGGTGTAGCGGTCCGATGGTACTTGGAGCTCGCGTAGGTATCTGAATAACTCGGACAGTTCGTCCACCGCCAGGGTAGCGCCCGGAATTTCTACCAGTTCTTCTCGGAGCCCTGCGAGGACGTCACCCGGCTCACCGGTGCGGCCGACAAGGTCGAGAACGCGCGCGGAAGCCGAGGCGGGGATGCCGGAACCGTCAAGTTCTGCGCCAACGGCGGCGCTCCCGATCTTGTCGAGTTTGTCGATGACTCGGTAGACCCCGACGGCTTGAGCGTCCGGGACGCCGGCAGCACGGGCAAGGCTCTCGAGCAACTTCCGATGATTGATTCGAATCGTGAAGGATGGGAGACCGATGGCACTCAATGCGTCGATCATGACCGCGGCGACTTGAGCATCCGCCAGCATCGACGGCGAGCCAACGATGTCAGCGTCGCACTGCCAGAACTCGCGGAACCGACCTCGCTGTGGCTTCTCTGATCGCCAAACGGGAGCGATGTGGTAGCGCTTGAAGGGCAGCACAAGCTCGTTTTGGTGCATTGCCACGACGCGAGCCAGCGGCACGGTGAGGTCGTAACGAAGTCCGACCGCCCGGTCTCCCTGATCCGAGAAGTGGTACATCAACTTCTCGTTCTCGCCCGCCTTCCCGGACAGGACCTCGAGATACTCGATGGCAGGCGTATCCAGAGGCTCGAATCCATGGCGCTCAAACACCTCCCGCACAATCGCCATCATCCGCTGCCGGAGGATCATCTGGCGGGGGAGGTGATCCCGAAAGCCTTTGAGGATTTGCGGCTTGCGCGCTTTCACCGGAGACGCCAGCGTCTTCACCTGTTCAACCATCATTCACCGTCTCCAGATGCAGGAGTCCCCAGATGTCTCCCGATGTGCGCATCCCGGGGCCTGTCGTCTCTCCACTCGTCAGTGGCTCTCGCATCAAGATCGCGATTGATGCTTGGAGAGTTCATGGACGACATGAGGGAGTTCCGGAAGGATCAACCGCTCCATAGCGAGAGTCACCGCATTCGACGACCCGGGAAGGACGAACAC
>JAUJMG010000008.1:2531-4830 GCA_030446955.1 Thermomicrobiales bacterium | reverse complement strand
GCAATCTGATCCGGCTCGTCAGGCACGATGCGGTAGTCGACGACGCGATGATCGCGTTCCTGCAGGAGACGCCGGATCAGGGAGCCGCTCGCGTCCGTCTGCTCTGTCCGCGTGTCGCTCACGGTCAAGACAGCGCACCGGACCGAGGAGGAGCCAGCCGCCCGATGTTCGGCGGCTGGACTTGGAGGGGTCCCGGTTGTCTCGCTCACCCGGGAATCTCTGCCGGATCGAGGGCGGTCAGGGCGAGGGCGAGGGCGGCATTCCCGACCAATGCCTCGCGCATCTTCCCGAGGTCAACTTGGTCGTGGATGGTGTGGGCGAAGCGCTCCTCTCCGGGAGCAAATCCGATGGTGGTGATTCCATGATGCGCTAGGTGGCCGCCGTCCGTAGCGAAGGTCCAGGTGCCGACATCAACCCGGCGACCCAGCACGTGCTGGAGGCAATCCTGTGCCGAAAGGAGGGCTGGCTCGTCCGCCTCGGTCTCGAATCCGCGAGTGGGCGGCATCGTGGCGGAGAGGCCGGTGTAGCTCTGCACCGGGCGCCCAACCGCTTCCAGGGTTCCCGTCACACCGGGCACATCTGCCTCGGCGGCGCGCAGGATTGGTTCCAGGCGGCTGCAGATGTCATCGACGCTTTCCGTGGGGACGTTACGCCAGTCCAGGTACAACGACACCGTGCCCGGTGTCACGTTCCCGCTCGTTTGATCGGTCGCGATCAGCGTTGGGGCGACGCTGGAGCCACCGAAGGTCGGGTGGGCGACCATAGGGAGGTCCTGGATGGCAAGAAGGAACCGTGCCGCGGCGAAGTGAGGATTCCTACCGCGCTCTGGCGCGCTAGCATGTGTAGAAAGACCGGTGAAGGTGATCTTCATCAACGCGCGACCACGGTGTCCGCGACAGATTTGGTTATTCGTGGCTTCGGCCAGAACGGCGTAGGTGGTGGGCATTTCCTTCGCAAGGTACTCGCTGCCAAAGCCTCCCACCTCTTCCAGAACGACTCCCGTGACGTAAACATCCCCCGCGGGGCGCAATCCAGCGTGCTTCAGCACGGGGACCAAGAACACTTGGGATGCGAACGCCCCCTTCACATCCGACGCGCCGCGCCCATAGAGGATGTCGTTCTCGATGACCCCGCCGTACGGAGGTCGGCTCCATAAGGCATGATCGCCGGGTGAGACGTGGTCCAGGTGGGCGTTGAACTGGACGGTGGGTCCTGAGTTCGTACCTCGGAGGAGGCCGATGATGTTGCCTGCCGGATCGCGCCAGACATCGTCGTAGCCCAGAGAGCGCATCGCCTCAGCGACGATGTCAGCAATCTCTCTCTCTTCACCCGGCATACTCGGCGTTTGGACCAGGCGCTGGGCGAACCGCGTCATCTCATCATAAAACTCGGACGCTGCCCCCAGGAAGACCTCCCTCTTGGGATTTGAAGCGTTCTTCCCTACCAACCGGCGATCCTCCACCCTCTTGTCGGCCTCGACGCTGCGCCTATCCTAACAAGGGTCTGTTGCAAAGAGAGGCTCGCCACCTCGTGCCAACCAGCCCCTACGCCAACCGGCACTCAGTCGCGCGCCACAACAGTTCGGAAAAAGCGGAGAGCGCGGCCCAGTTTTGCGGGCCGCGCTCTCCAAGGGTCAGATGAAATTCGGGTTACGCGGCTGGAGTGGCCGTGTCCATCCCGGCGCCCGTCGCGCCGCCGGTCAGCCCTTGGGCCAGGAAGACAGTCACCGTGGTGGTGTTGTCCTCGTTGGCGTGCAGCCAGGCGATCCCGCTGAAACCGGAGTTATTGACTTCGCTCAGGCCGACGAAAACATCGTCGCCCATCATGCCGACAATTGCACCGCAGGCGATGTAGTTCTGAATATTTTGCGCGCTCTCATGAATGTCGATCGCGTGCTCCGCCGCCAAGATATCGGTCAGCGCGATATCGAGGGTCGTGGTGCTGTAGGCCGCGGGGATGCCCGCCATGGAGCCCATCATGCCGCCGGCCATCGGGGACGCTACCGGTGAGGCCATCGCGCTCATGTCCGAGGTCGGCATGGAGACATCGGCGAGCGGGAAGAGCGGGTTCGGGTCGAGGGTGTCGCAGTTCCCCGCATGGATGTGGGCCGGGTGTGGCATAGAGGCGATGTCGCCGGCCCCCGGGGTCGCGTCCTGCGCGTAGCCGCGGAACCCGCCAACGACGAAGGCGAGGAGCGCTATCACGGCGCTGTATGCGAGGAGCCGATGTCGAACGTGGACCATGCCAAATTCCTCCTACCCATCTTCTGGAGAACATGCGACATCCTTGCGTGCCGCCC